>JAFASL010000605.1 GCA_019244535.1 Alphaproteobacteria bacterium | reverse complement strand
AGTTTTTCATTATCACGTCATCAGACCTAGTTTGCCGAAAGAGTTCGACAATTAACTCGAATTTGTAAAAATATTCTATTATGAGCGTGGTTAATTTCGGGGAATCATCATTAACGTTGCCTTCACCATTAAGGGCCCTTAAATGGCCATTTACACCGCGGTCAAATTCGACTGGATCACTGCGTGTCCCACCGCCTTGGCGCAACTCGCTCAGGCCAGAAGGTTCGCGAAGGGGGCCGGTTCTATGTCATCTCGGTAGAACTGAATCCTAACACAGTATAATCACCCGTTTTCATCAGCTTGGGTTGCGGGCTTGCGGAACGATGAAACTCGCGGGCGGCTCGCCTCGTTGGCAGCGCTCCCACATCGTCTCATAGGCGCTCTCGATGTGCTGGCGGAAACGGTCCGTGTCGAAAAGCGGGAAGATATTCCGGTTGCGGGCCAGCTTCGCTTTGAGCGCGGCGAGCAGATTTTCGTCCCGCGCCAGCGTGAGCGCCAATTGCTCATAGCCATCGAGATTGTCCGTGATCAACTCCGGCAGGCCCACTGCATCCAGCAGGCTTCCCGCCACCCGTCCGGCAAAGCTTGCTCCAAGACAGGTGACGACCGGCAGCCCCGCCCAGAGAGCGTCGCTTGCCGTCGTGTGCGCATTGTACGGCAGATTATCGACGAATAAGTCGGCAAGCCGGTGCCGCGCCAGGTGATCTTCCGGCCGCAGGCGTGACGCAAAGACCAGCCTCTCCGGAGCGATGCCCCGGGTTTCCGCGTGGCGCCGCAGGTTGCGAACGGCGGTCGCATTCCCTTCAAGTAGCCACAGAACACTCCCCTCCACCTGATGCAACAGGCGCATCCAGATATCAAAGACACGCGGTGCAATCTTGTAACTGTTGTTGAACGCACAGAACACAAACCCAGTCTCCGGTAACCCGGCCGCTGCCCGGGTCGGCGTTTTTCCGCTAATTCGCCGCTTGGAATCGTTCGGCTGGTAGGTGTCGGGAAGGTAAACGACTTTTTCAGCAAAAAAACAATGCTGGTCTTCTAAAATAGTGAATCGATCAGCAACAATATAATCCATATAATTTATCCCCATCGTCCCGGGATAGCCGAGAAAATTTACGTGAATCGGCGCCGGGCGAAATCCGAATATCTTGGCGCGGCTCCAGGTAGTATAGCCCTGTAGATCCATTGCTATGTCGATCTCCAACTCTCTCAGCAAACGCGACATCAGCATCTCGCTCATTCCGAACGTCGATAAAGCGGTCGAACGCGCCTTTGATTCGGCTGCGCATCTCGTCGTCGCGATCGGGCCCAAACGCGATCGCGGTCGTCTCGAAGCGAGATCTGTCATGTGCCTCAAACAATCCAGCGATCAAGCTGGCGACGGCATGCTCGCGAAAGTCGGCCGACAAATAAGCAAGGCGAATCCTGTCGTGTCGATAGCGCTCCCCTTTCCATAGAGCATCTTTCGACGCGGCCTGCTGATCGTTCGCATAGGTTTGCGCGCATTGCAGCTGTGCGCTGGGCGATTGCGATACACAGAGGAAGATAAAGGGAAAAGTAGCACGCTTTCCCGCGACAACGTCCCTGGTGATCAATTCCACAGCTTGGTCATAGCCTACCCAATCGCAACAGTGCAATTTTGCATACAGCAGGTAGCCTTTCGCGTAATCGTAATCGGGCGCGACGCGCAGCAAACCCTCGAATGCTCCGGACATCTCTTCGAAACGTTCGAGCGCGAACAGGGTATTGCCGCGATTGTATAGAGCATGGCCATAGTCGGGCTTGATCGCCAATGCCCTCTCGTAGCTGGCAAGCGCCGCCTCATACTGCTTCAATCCCAACAGGGCATTGCCGCGGCTGTTCCAGGCTTCCGCATAATCGGGCGCGATGGCCACCGCGCGCTCCAGGCTCGCGAGCGCCTCGTCGTGACGCTCGAGCCCTGACAACGCATTGCCGCGATTGTAAAGGGCCTGGGCGAGGTCAGATTTAATTGCCAGCGCCCGGTCCACGCTGGCAAGCGCCTCGTCATTGCGCTTGAGTGCAGCCAAGGCGCTGCCGCGATTGTTCCAGGCCTCAGCATAATCGAAGTTGATTGCAAGCGCTCGGTCACAGCTGGCAATCGCCTCCTCGTAATGTCCGAGTTCCAATAGGGCATTGGCGCGATTGTTCCAGGCTTCGGCATAGTCGACATCCACCGCGAGCGCCTGGTCATAGCTGGCGACCGCCGCGTCGTAGCGCTTCAGGCCCAGAAACGCATTGCCGCGATTGTATAAGACAGGAACAAAGTCGGGTTTGACCGCAAGCGCCCGGTCATAGCTGGCGACTGCCGCGTCATAGCGCTCGAGCTCCAGCAGGACATTGCCGCGGTTATAAAGGGCATCGACATAATCGGGCTTAAGCGCGAGCACCCGTGCATAGCTGGCAATCGCCTCCTCGAGGCGCGCCAAGCCCCACAAGGCATTGCCCCGATTGTAGAGGGCATGGACATAATCTGGCTCGATCGCTAGCGCTCGTTCAAAGCTGGAAAGTGCCGCCTCGTCGCGCTTGAGTTGCAATAAAGCATTGCCGCGATTGTTCCACGCTTCCGCATAGCCGGGCGCGAACTTTAGCGCTTGGTCATAACTGGCGACTGCCTCCTCGCGGCGACCGAGTCCCAGCAAGGCATTGCCGCGATTGTAGAGCGCATAAACGTGGTCGGGCTTGCTCGCCAGAGCCTGGTCATAGCTCGCGGCTGCCTCCTCGTTGCGGCTCATATGCAACAAGGAGTTACCGCGATTATAGAGAGCCTCGGGGTTGCCGGGGTTTATCTGCAATGCCCGGTCATAGCAGGCAATCGCTTCGTCATGGCGCTCGAGTTCCGCCAACAGATCGCCCAGCATCAAATGCGCGTCGAGGTAATCGGGCGCTTTGCCGAGTATCGTCCGGCACCAGGCTTCCGCTTGTTCTGGCTGCCTTTGTTCGTGGAACTTCAGAGCCTTCTCAAATCCGGACGCGATCTCCGAGGGTACCACTGGCTTCCTTTGTTTCAGCCGATGAGAGCTCCAATCTCCCTTGCGTTTTTTCTGTCTCATGTCTTCGTCATTAAAGTGCATCGCAGAGTTGGGCTGCCGGTTGCTCCTCGCCACTCATTAACAGCTGGCTAAAGTTACCGGCCTTCGACCGCGAGGGTATGATGGCTCGTATCATGAGGGGCGGACCTAACATCTGAGACCGAGTTTGGCGGTCGAGCAACTGTGTTGAGTGGGTGGTGAGGACCGCCAGCCGGCTTGGGCAGTCTTGCGCCGTGCTCGCCCCCGGTTGCGGTATTGGCAGATCGGGCCGGGGAAACGGTGCGCGGTCGAACCAAGAAACTGCCCTCAAGCCATCGGGCGGCGGGCTCGACCCGCGGGTGGGCTTCCAGCATGACGCGCTTGGCGCAATGGCCTCAGCCGCGCAACGCAAACATAGATCCCACAAGGGATCTGACTAAGCGCGGCAACCCTTATGGCGTCAGACGTTGTCCAGCTTGGCGCCACTCGGCGTGCCGATCATCGCCAGCACCTCGCGGCGGCTCAGCGGATCGTCGCGGAATGCGCCGAGCATCCGGCTGGTCACCATCGTAACGCCGGGCTTGTGCACGCCGCGCGTCGTCATGCATTGGTGTGCCGCCTCGATGACCACCGCCACTCCCTTGGGCTGCAGGACTTCGTCGAGCGTATTGGCGATTTGCGCTGTCATCTTTTCCTGGATCTGCAGCCGCTTGGCGAAGGCGTCGACAAGCCGGGCGAGCTTCGAAATTCCGACGACGCGTTTGTTGGGGAGATAGGCGACATGCACTTTGCCAATGATTGGCGCGATGTGGTGCTCGCAGTGTGACTCAAACCGGATGTCCTTCAGCGCGACGATCTCGTCATACCCATCCGTTTCCTCGAAAGTACGCTGCAGCAGAGCCACCGGATCGACGCCGTAGCCGCTGAAGAACTCCTCGTAGGAGCGCACGATGCGGTCGGGGGTGCCGAGCAGCCCTTCGCGGTTCGGGTCGTCGCCGGCCCAGCGCAGCAAGGTGCGCACCGCCTCCATCGCCTCCTGGCGGGTGGGATGTTGCGGCGCGACAGGTTGCGGGGATCGCTTCTCGGACAGCGTCGCGGACGGGGCAAAGGCTCGCGGCATTAGGCTTTCTCTTGTGGTTTGAACGGATGGAGACTGCCGGGCGCAAACGGCGATGCGCTTCCTATCGGCGGTCAGTTGAGGCGGACGGCCTGATGAGGGCTGTCAAGCGAGAAGGCAGGGATCCGGACGGAGAAATTCTCGCCGCCCCTCGTCTCCATCTCATAACTGCCGACCATGATGCCCGACGGGGTAGGTAACGGCGTGCCACTCGTGTATTCGAAGCTCTGGCCAGGCGCGAGCACCGGTTGTTCGCCGACTACCCCATCGCCGCGTACTTCCTTTATTTGTCCCCGCCCGTCGGTAATTTTCCAGTGGCGATGGCGCAGCTGAACGGTTTCCTTGCCGCGGTTCTCGATGCGCACGTGGTAGGCCCAGACGTAGTGGTTCTCGGCCGGCGAAGATTGGTCCTCGAGATAGAACGGCTTGACCGTGACTTTGATAGATCGGGTGGTTTCTGAATACATGGCCATAGCCCTTTCTTGCCAACCCGGCGCGGTCGAAGACCACACCGGCAAGGGGATTAATCGACAATGTCGGCGGCGTGCCCAAACCCGTCAAGATCGGTGCGCGGGCGCGAGCAGCTCTAGAATGCGCTCGTCGACGATCTGGCGCGAACCCTGCGATGTGATCGGCTGGATGCAGACATGGTCGGCGCCGGCGTCCCAGTGCTGCCGGACGCGCGCCCGGATTGCCTTCTCGTCGCCCCACGCGACCATCGCGTCGATAAAGCGGTCCGAGCCGTTGCTGGCGAGGTCGTCGTCCCCGAAGCCCTCCCGCCGCCAGCTGTTGACGTAGTTCTCCAGCTGCAAATAGCGCGAAAGCGCCTCGCGCGCGGTGCGGCGCGCCGCCGCCGGGTCGGTTTCCAGCGAGACCCAGACTTCCGGACACAGCAGCTTGCCCGGGCCGAGGATCGCGCGCGCTTTCGCCGTATGCTCAGGCGTCGTGTTGTACGGGTGCGCGCCATCGGCGAGTTCAGCCGACAGCGCCATCATCCGCGGCCCCAATGCCGCGACAACGGTCATCGGCTTCTCGCGCGGCATTGGCGCTTGGTAAGGGGCGTCGCGCATTCCCGCAAGATAAGCCCGCATCGCTGCGACCGGCTTGCCATAGGTGTGGCCGCGTAATCCTTCAACCATCGGCCGATGCGATACGCCGACCCCGAGCAGGAACCGGCCATCGGATTGCTCGTTGAGGGCGCGCTGGCCATTTACCATAGCCATCGGATCGCGAGCGTAGATATTGGCGATACCGGTTGCGACGATCAGCTTTCCCGTATTGGCGAGCAGCCACGAGGAATGCACCAACGCATTGCGCCCGCGGCTCTCGGGGATCCACAGCGCGGCGTAACCCCATTCCTCCACCCGCTTTGCGAATATCGCGGCCGCCTGCGCGGTCATGCCATCCATCGAGACCCAAACGCCGAGCTTTCCCAATTTCATGCCCGCCTCTCCTGCGTTGTCGGCATGAGTTTGAAACGCCGGGCCGGCTACGTCCAGCGCGCGAACACCACGCCAGAAGGCCTTATCGGGAACATGGGCGCAGTCTCCGCCTGGACTATCCAAGCCCGCGACCCCCGCCCCTTGCCGCGCTGGACCGCATAAATCTCCGGCGTGGCGCCGGTCTGTTAACGGCTTAGCTACAGGTTGTCGGAGATGAATTGGATCGTGGGGTCGGGAGAGCCGATATGAACGGAAAACCGCAGAATATTCGCTTGCCGAGCTGGTCGAGGATCCGCTCGTCGGTCTGGTAATGAAGAGCGACGGCGTCGACCGCCGCAATATCGAGCTCCTCTTCGAGCGTGTCGCGAGCAGCGAGAGGTTCCAGCAGGCAAAACCGCGTTCGGAACGTTGATCGGCGCCGCGTCGAGCGGATCTCGGTAGCCTGAAAGGCGACCAGCCGCTCTCCATATGACCGGGTTTCCGCGGCGAGGCTCTTGCCGCGCTGCGATCCATGCGCGATATCAGGGCAGCGCAGATGCCGACCCTGTTTCTCATCGTCTTTGTCGATCTCGTCGGGTTCGGCCTCGTCATCCCGCTTCTGCCGTTCTATGCGCTTCAATTCGCCGCCTCGCCACAAGAGGTGACGGTGCTGCTGGCGATTTATTCGCTGATGCAATTGTTCACCGCCCCGCTGTGGGGCAAGCTGAGCGATCGCGTCGGGCGCCGGCCGGTGCTGATGGTCAGCATGGCCGCATCGGTGTGCGCGTACCTTTGGATCGGCAGCGCGACCGCGTTGTGGATGCTGTTTGCCGCCCGCGCTCTGGCGGGCGCTTGTGCCGGCA
>JAFASL010000598.1 GCA_019244535.1 Alphaproteobacteria bacterium | reverse complement strand
AGAATTTCGACAAAAATCTTGCCTCTTGCCGATCAAGAGGTTACACGTGTCATAAGTTATGGTCGAAACTCACCCCGAAAAACGGCTTATCGGCTATGCCGGTCAGCACCTACGGGCAGGACCCTCGACAGCCAGCTTGAGCACCTTCGCGCCGCCGGATTGGCGCATTCCTCAATATTGCCCTATTCGCATGCTATTGTTGCTCTGTGCGGCGTCGTCGATGAGCCGCCGATGGAGCAGGAGAGGCATATGGCTGATGGGGTTCCACCAAAACCGCCGGGGCGGGCGCGCGGGCGGCCGTATGAGAAAGGGCGGTCGGGTAATCCGGCCAATCGGCGGACCGGTTCGCGCAACAACACAACGCTTGCCGCCGCGGCGCTGCTCGCGGGCGAATCTGAGACGTTGACCCGCAAAGCGGTCGAGCTGGCGCTAGTTGGCGACCCGACCGCGATGCGGCTTTGCCTCGAGCGCATTCTGCCGCCGCTCCGCGAGCGCACCGTCAAATTCGCATTGCCACCGATCGAGAGCGCCGCGGATATCGCCCCCGCAATGAAGGCGGTCACCTCGGCGCTTGCCGGCGGCGCGATCACGCCGGGCGAGGCCGAGAGAATCGCGTCGGTGGTCGACACTTTTATGCAGGCGCTAGATACGAGCGATTTCGACCGGCGATTGCAGGAGCTCGAAGACAGTTCGAAAGCGCGCGCGGCGGCCGAACACGCGGACGCGGGACGGGGTTGGCTCTACAACCGTTAGGGGAGCTTTTGCTGTTAATTTGCTGCAGATGCAGCGTGAAATATTCGGCTCAATTCTTGATTGCAGCTCGCCCGCAGGCCACTGGCAGGACGGCGTGCTTTTTGCCATCATTCGCTGAAGCAATCAGGGGCTCCTTATGGCGCATCAGCACGACCATAGCCACGAAGGCGATGCGCCGGCGCATCTCCATAATTGCGGCGGGCTCTTCGGCTGCGGCGACGAGAAGGGCACCGGGGTCCTCCGCGAAGACATCAAGGACGGCGCCTTCGACCGGCGGGCGGCGGATCGGCTCCTCCACATGGACGAGGTCGAGCAGGAGCGGCTCGACGGTTTTCTGAGCGCGCGCGGGCGGGCGCGGCGGCAATTGCTGCGCGCGAGCAGCTTTATGAGCGCGCTTGCGGCGGTTGGGCCCCGGTTTGCCAAGCTCGCCCATGCGGCGGGAGCCGGCGAGCCCGCCCCAAACGTACCCGGTGGAGGCGGCCCGGCCCATGTTGTCGATTCGAACAAGGAGACTGTGCGGCTCGGTGTGTTTGATGCGACGCTGCCGCCGATATTGACGATCGATTCCGGAGATTCGATCAGCTTTCCGAACACCTGGTCGCACTTTCTGAACGAAATGCAGCCGGGGGTTCCGGTCAGCCGCCTGGCGGAATTGCGCACCAGCAATCCCGGACGCGGGCCGCATTCGATCATCGGCCCGATCGCCGTCAGGGGCGCGCAGCCGGGCGATGTCCTCGAGATCCGCTACAAGCGCTTGCACCCGACGAATTGGGGCGCGGTGTTCAACAACCCGGCCTCGGTGGGCACCGGCCTGTTGCCGCAGGATTTCGCGCAGGGGCAAGTCAAATACGTCGATCTCGACCTCTCGGCGATGCAGGGCAAATTTGCCCCGGACATCAATATTCCGCTGACGCCGTTTCAGGGGACGTTGGGCGTTGCACCGCCCGAAGGGTTTTTCCCGCCGCTGAGCCAGGGGGTCACCAGCTCGGTGCCGCCCGGCCCGCATGGCGGCAATCTCGATTTGCGCGAGCTGGCGGAAGGCTCGACCCTATATTTGCCGGTCTGGCAGCCCGGCGCTTTGATCTATACCGGCGACTCGCATGCCGTTCAGGGTGATGGAGAGATTTGCCTGACCGCGCTCGAGACCCGCATGCAGGAGCTGCTGATCGAGGTCGTCCTGCACAAGCAAAAGAAACTCCAGTGGCCGGTCGCGGAGACCGCGACGCATTGGATCACGGTGGGGCTCGACAAGGATCTGAACAATGCGATGACGATGGCGGCGCGCAATGCGATCGAGTTTCTCTCGACCCGCGCCAAATTGACCCCCGCCGATGCCTACGCGCTCTGCAGCATCGCGGTCAGCTTCCGCGTGACCCAGGTTGTCGACATCGTGCGCGGCGTGCACGCGATGATCCCGAAAAACCTGTTCACCGGTCAATTGCGTCAGCAGATCGCCGTCGTTTAGCTCGGAGTTTCGTTTGAGTGCGAAGCCGAGCCAATTTGCCCCCTTTCCGCCCTCGGGGGCGGAGGGGGGCAAAGCTGCGTGGTAAAGGAAATCCTGACTGCAGATTTGCTGCAGAAAAGCAAAAAGACTAAGATGCACCAGTACAGGCTGTACTATTAGAGCCATCGCGGCACGCTTGGCACTACACGCGCCACTTTTGGCGGCAGAGAGGAGCAGATGAAATTTGGCTATTTCACACTGAGCGACAACCATTATGACAATAACAGCCGGGATGCGAACACTTTCGTCGCTGATATTCTCGACGAGGCGGTCTATGCGGAGGAGGTCGGGCTGCACTCGGCCTGGATCGGTGAGCATCATTTCAGCACGCTCGGCGTGCTTTCCTGTCCCGATCTTGTGCTGGCCAATGTCGCGGCGCGAACGAAACACATCCGGCTCGCGCCGGCGGTGACGGTATTGCCATTGCACCACCCGATCCGGGTTGCCGAGCAGTGGGCGACACTGGATTTGCTCTCCGGCGGGCGTGTCGACTTCGCCGCTGGCCGCGGCTATGACCGGCGCGAGTATCTGCCCTTGAAGGTCTCGTTCGAGGACAACCAGTCGATATTCGAGGAGGGGATGGAGGTAGTCCGCCGACTGTGGTCGAGTGACGGGCCAATCTCGCATCACGGCACGCATTATCAGTTCGACGATGTCGCGATCACGCCCAGACCGGTACAGCGGCCGCTCCCTGCTTACGTCGCCTCTTTCTCGCGGCCCTCGATCGAGCTTGCCGGGAGACTTGGCTGCGGCCTGATCGTGGCGCCTTTCGCTGCGGCGATGACCTATGGCGGGCTGCGGCAGGTGGCCGAGCTCTACCATGAGACCTGCGCGAAACACGGCAACCGGCCCGAACGGCTGATGTGCAGTTATTTCATCCATTTCGCCGACACGAAAGGCGAGGAAGATGCGGCACGCGCCCGGCAGATCCGCTATTACCAGGAATGCGTGATCGCCGCCTTTCCGGGCGACCCGAAAACCGCGCCCCCGAGCTATCGCTATTTCATCGCGATGGTCGAGCGGCTGCGCAGTGTCCGGCCTGCGGATCTGACCGAGAATGCGGTGCTGCTCGGCACGCCGGCTCAGGTTACCGACACTCTGAAGAAGGTCGAGGCGGCTGGGTTCGACGAGGTCATTCTTTATTTCAATGTCGGTCTGAAGCCGCACCCGCAGGTCAAAGACGAGATGGCGCGGTTCATGGCCGAAGTCGCGCCGGCTTTTGCCTAATCGGCGAGGGCCGAGAGCGGACGCGCTACGCTTTCGAGCGGCTGGCGTTCGGCCTTGATGCCGATCGCGAGCTCGGTCAGCGCGGCCGCCACCATTAAGCCGGCGCCAAGGAGATAGCCGTGGAACACCGCCCCGCGCTCGCCCGAGCCGACCAGGGTCCCGAACAGCCATGGCGAAACGACGCCGCCAAGCGCAGTGCCAACCGCATAGAAGAAGGCGATGGCGAGAGCCCGCGCCTCGATCGGAAAGCTCTCGCTGACAGTCAGGTAAGCCGCACTCGCCGCCGCGGAGGCAAAAAAGAAAATGCCCGTCCAGCATAACGTCAGCTGCGAGGCAGTAAGAACGTCCTCTCGGAAAAGATAACCGACGGCCGCCAGCAGCACACCGGAGATTGCATAAGTCGAGGCGATCATCGGCTTGCGCCCGATATGGTCGAAGAGTGGCCCGAGCAGCAGCGGGCCGCAAAAATTGCCGAGCGCGAATGGCAATATGTACCAGCCGATCGAGCCCGATGGCACGCCAAAGAATTGGGTTAGAACCAGCGCGTAGGTGAAGAAGATCGCATTGTAGAAAAACGCCTGCGAAGCCATGAGCACGAGCCCAAGGATAGCGCGCTGCGGGTAATCACGAACGATCGCGAGGACCATCCGAGCGATCGGCGTGTGCGAACTGGCGGCGAGCCGAAGCCGTCCGCCCGCAGGCTCCGGCAATCGGGTCTCGGCGGCGTGCGCTACTCGTTGCTCAATTTCTCTTGCCACCTTTTCAGCCTCATCGGCGCGGGCATGCAGGATCAGCCAGCGCGGGCTCTCCGGAATGAACTGGCGCAAGCCCAGAATGACCAGCCCCAGGACCGCACCGATGCCGAACGCTGCGCGCCAGCCCCAATCGGGCGGCAAGAGGCCGGGCCGCAAAAAGGCAATAGCTCCTCCGGCGCCCATCGCTGCACCGACCCAGAAACTGCCGTTGATCGCCAGATCGGTGCGGCCGCGAAACCGCGCCGGGATCAGTTCCTGGATCGCCGAGTTGATCGCGGTGTATTCGCCGCCGATGCCGGCGCCGGTCAAAGCGCGGAACACGGCGAAGCTCCAGAAATTCCACGACAGCGCGGTCGCCGCCGTTGCCGTCAGATAGATCCCCAATGTCACCATGAAGAGCTTTTTGCGCCCGAACCGGTCGGTCAGGTAGCCGAACAACACTGCGCCGGTGATTGCGCCGACCAGATAGGCGCTGCCGACGAGCCCGACCTCGGCGGCGGTGAACCGCAGTGCCGGGCTCTCCTGCAGCGCGCCGGCGATCGATCCCGCCACGGTGACCTCGAGACCGTCGAGGACCCAGGTAATGCCCAGCGCGAC
>JAFASL010000473.1 GCA_019244535.1 Alphaproteobacteria bacterium | reverse complement strand
ATGGCCGCGCGGCAGGTCTTGACCAGCCAGCGCGCCCGGTCGGCCAATTGTCTGCAACTGGCAGCGCTAGATCTCACCCAGGTCGCGCAGGCTGGTATGGCCGTGACGCCCAATGATTATGTGGTCGTGCAACGTCACGCCGAGCGGGGCGGCGGCTCTTTTGATGTCTTTGGTCACGGCAATATCGGCCTTGGAAGGTGTGGGATCGCCTGAGGGGTGGTTGTGGACCAGAATCAGCGCCGAGGCGCCGAGATCGAGCGTGCGTTTGACGACCTCGCGCGGATAAACCGGCGTATGGTCAATCGTGCCGCGCTGCTGACGCTCATGCTTGATCAGCACGTTTTTGCGATCGAGAAACAGGATGTGGAATTCCTCGACTTGGTTGTGCGCGACATAGGCATTGCAATAATCGATCAGCTTGTCCCAGGAATTTATGATTGGCTGCTCCTGCAACTCGTAGCGCATCAGCCGCAACGCTGCTTCGCGTACGGATTTGATGGCCGCGATGCCGGCGAGGCCGAGGCCGGCTTCGGACAACGCGCCGGGGTCGGCGCTCAGCACTTGGCCGAAGCCGCCGAACTGCGCGAGAAGCGCCTTCGCGGTCGGCTTCACATCGGCCTTCGGATTGGCGGCGAACAGCAACATCTCGAGTAATTCGTAATCGGGCAGGCTCTCCGGCCCGGCGGCAATCATTCGCTCGCGCAGCCTTCTGCGATGGCCGTAATAGTGCGGCACAGCGGACGCCGCTTCAGCGAACTCGCTCCGGCTAGTTTTCACAGCGTCTGGGAACGGAGCCGCTCCAGCACTGCGACATTCCTGGCCGTCGGTGCCGTATATTTCGCGGCATAGCGATCTCACGCGATCCTCATCGCCAGCGTCGAACACCCATACGCGCCGGGCGGTGTCCCACACTCCGCCGAGACTGCGGGCCCTGGGCGGGAAATCAGGGTGGTAAGGGCTGCTGACAGAAACGCAGCCATTCTCCTCTTTGACAATCGACAGAGGCATTCAACGCCCCGATTTCAGCGCATTTTGGATGACGCCAACACCTCTAATACTACGGTTAATATTCTGTGAAGGTTTCGGGCGCTCGCGGGCGCCATTCCAGTGGCCAAGGTTCGGGAACACCTGTTATCGGATTTCTTCTTGTCTTTCTGGTCAGCAAGAAGAGACCTATCCCGCAGAGACCCGGTTGGCATCACCGAGGCAATGCGACCGCGTTGAAGTCGTCGAGCAGGGCAGCGATGCGGCCGGTATCGGACTGGTCCATGATTGCCCGGGCGCGCCGCGTCGCGGCGATCATGTCGAGCGCGCGGATCCGCTGCTTGACCCGCGGAATGTTGCGCGGCGCCATCGATAGGTTGCGCAACCCGAGACCGAGCAACAGGGCGGCAAAGCGCGGCTCGCCAGCCATTTCACCGCATACGCTGATCGGCATGCCGCGGCGCAATGCCGCCTCGACGGCGAACTGGATCAGCCGAAGCACCGCCGGGTGCAGCGGATTGTAAAGATGCGCGACCTGCTCGTCGCTGCGGTCGATCGCCAGAGTGTATTGGATTAGATCGTTGGTGCCGATCGCGAAGAAATCCGCCTCGGCGGCGAGCGCGTCGGCGGCGAGCGCGGCGCCCGGAACCTCGATCATCGCGCCGAGTGGCGGCAACGCTTTGGGCAGCGCTACGCCGCGCCGCCGCAGCCGACGGGCGACCTGTTCGACTGCCTCACGCACGCGGCGGATCTCGCCTGCCGTCGAGATCATCGGCAACAGGATGCGCAATGGACCTTCGCTGGCAGCGCGCAGCATGGCCGCCAGCTGCGGGTCCAATAACCGCCGATCCTGCAGCGATAGACGGATCGCGCGCAAGCCCAGCGCGGGGTTGGCAGGCTCGACACTGTGGCTGCTCAGCGATCGTGCGATCTTGTCGCCGCCCAGGTCGAAAGTCCGCACCGTGACGGGTTTTCCGTCCATGCCCCGGACCAGGGCCGAGAATACCGCGTATTGCTCCTCCTCGCCCGGGAGGTCGTCGCGGTTCATGTAGAGGAACTCCGAGCGGACGAGGCCGAGCCCCATCGCGCCGTTGGCCACCGCCTGCTGCAGCTCGATCGGCAATTCGAGATTGCCTTCGAGCGTGATCTCGACGCCGTCGCGGGTTGTCGCGGGGAGCCGGCGCAGGCGCGCCAGACTGCGCAGTTCCCGCGCCAACGCGTCCCGCCGCATCTCGTATTCGCGGATCGTCGCGGCGGACGGGTCGATGATCACACAACCGTCGATGCCGTCGATCACCACTGTGATCCCAGCCCGCGCGCGCTCGAGCAGACCGGGGGTTGCGAGCACTGCCGGGAGGCCGAGCGCTCGCGCGACGATTGCAGTATGGGCTTCGGCGCCCCCGGATACCGTTGCAAAACCCGCCACGCGTTCCGGGTCGATCAGGGCGGTATCGGCGGGAGTGAGTTCTTCGGCCAGAATGACCGCCCCCTCAGCTACCGCGGAGTAAGGGACATAGGGTTTTTTGATCAGATTTCGGATCAGCCGGGCACCGACGACCCGGATATCCTCGATCCGCGCTGCCAGGTAAGGATCGCGCATCGCCGCGAAGCTCTCGGCGATATCGTCGATCTCGATCTGCACCGCGCGCTCGGCGTTGATCTGCGTCCGGGTGATGCGATCCTTGACACCGCGGACCAGGCGCGAGTTCGACAGCATCGCCAAGTGGGCATCGAGAAGGTAGCCAACCTCCTCCGCCGCCGAACCCGGCAAACCTGCGGCTTTGGCCTTAACCTTGCGGAGCTGTCTCAGTGAGACCGCGACGGCCTCTGCGAAGCGTTGCTGTTCGCCCTCGATCTCCTGCTGCGGGATGTGGTTCTCCGCTACTGGAAGATCGCCGCCCTCAACGATGTGGGCCGGCCCGATGGCAATTCCGGGGGATACGGCCAGACCCGAGAGTCGATGTTCGCAGGCCTGGGGCATCGAACCGGCAATCTCTTCAATCCTCGTCAAACTTGCATTCGACGAGCTTGGCGAGGGCGGTCACCGCGGCCTCGGCTTCCGGTCCGCTCGCAGTAAGCCGGATCAACGTGCCAGGCGCCGCAGCCAGCATCATCAGCCCCATAATGGAGCGGCCGGAGACCTCGGTGCCATTCTTGCGCACCCAGACCTCGGCATTGAAAAGCGCGGCTGTTTTGACAAACCGGGCGGCAGCGCGCGCATGCAGACCGCGCCGGTTGCAGATGGTTGCGACCCGGGAAGCGATGCCTATCCCCACGGCCGGCTCCTGAAACCTGGGCTCGTCCGCGGGCCGATTGCTCATCGGCGCACATCGCTGAGCAACTGCGAAGCGACGTTGATGTATTTGCGTCCGGCCTCCTGGGCACCCAGAACGGTTCGTTCTATCCCTTCGCTCTGGCGCAGGCTGGCAAGCTTGATCAACATGGGCAAGTTGACCCCGGCGATCACCTCGATTTTGGCGCGGTCCATCACCGAGATAGCAAGGTTCGAAGGGGTACCGCCGAACATGTCGGTCAGAAGAACAGCGCCCTCGCCCGTGTCGACTGCGGCAATAGAGCGCAGGATGTCTTGGCGCCGCTTCTCCATGTCGTCATCGGGGCCAATGCACACCGCGGCGATCTGCGCCTGCGGCCCTACGACGTGCTCGAGCGCCTCCACGAATTCAGCCGCGAGCCGCCCATGGGTAACCAGAACCATCCCAATCATTCTTCCCTCTGCTGGAGCGACCGCTATCGTTCAGGCCACAACAGTGGAGCCCTCGGCGTGGCCAAGGCCGGCGGGCTGGACCCGCCCGAGATCGCGGTGTCGCAATCCCACCCAAACCCCGGCGGCCTCGAGCCGCGCCGCCAGGCGCTCGGCGACGTACACCGAGCGATGGCGGCCTCCGGTGCAACCGATGGCGATCGTCAAATAGGTTTTGCCCTCTCGCTCGTAGCGCGAGAGCAACGGTTCCAACAAGCCCCACACCCCGCTCAGAAAAGTCGCACAGTCCGGATCGCGTTCGATGTGGGCGGCGACGGCGGGATCGCGCCCGGTGAGCTGCCGAAGCTCCGGGACATAGTGGGGATTGTCGAGAAAGCGCACGTCGAAGATCAGATCGGCATCTCGCGGTATGCCATGGCGATACGCGAAAGAGGTGACGAAAACGCGAAGACCGGTCGCCGCCAACGCAAAATGGCCGCCTACCAGCCTCCTCAGATCGGCTGTACTCAGATTGGAGGTATCGATCACCAAGTCAGCACGGTCGCGCAGCGCAGAAACCAGTCGGCGTTCCAGCCGGATACCGTCAATTACAGATAATTCGCCGGCCAGGGGATGGAGCCGACGGCTCTCGGTATAACGCCGTCGCAACAATTCGTCATCACAATCGACGAACAACACCTTGAGTTCGCGGCCGCTGCGCTCGACGACGGCGCGGATGGCTTCCAATATGTTGTCGATCGAAAAACCTCGTGTGCGCAGACCGGCGCCGATGGCAATCGCCTTCGCATCGGCCGCGGCGCTCTCAACAAGCGGCGACATCAGTGAAATTGGCAGGTTATCAAAAGCGTCGTAGCCCATATCCTCAAGCGTCTTCAACGCCGTCGAGCGCCCCGCCCCAGACATTCCGGTAACGAGGAGCACCCGACCCGGCGAAGTGTTACTGGCGGACCTCGATCCGGCGCTAGCCTCGCTCGCCGGGATTGCGCGGCCCGAATTGGCAGCGAGCGCGCGCAAGGCGACGCGCAGCTTGGCTGTGACGGAGGCTTCGAACGGTGACAGCGCAATCGACGGAATATTGAGGCCGAGCACCTCCTCGCAGCGGGGTTCAGGAGACCGCTCGATCTCTGCTGCAGGTACGAGATCGGCAAACATGGCCAGAGTGGCCTCTTCCAATGCCTCGACGCGAGAGATTCCGACCCCGCGAATTTCGATGAGCCCCGCGATTGCAGCCGGCGCCCTGACGACTATCCGCTCTCCCGAGCGCCGCAGCTCCGCTTGGTCATCGGCGATGAGGCGCCCCCCCTCGTCGATCAGTCGCAGAGCGAGATCTGATTTACCAGCTCCGGAAGGACCGCGGAGCAAAACCGCGTGACCACCGATCGCGACCGCGGTGGCGTGGATTAGTATCGGAGCGGTTGACGGAGTGTTGGTCACGCAAATGCCGGCAACCGGACGGAGAACCGAGCACCGATTGTAGTCCCGCTGGCGTCCTTGCGGTTTTCCGCCCAGATCGAGCCGCGATGGGCGTCCACAATCTGCTTCGAGATTGAGAGTCCGAGCCCGGAATGGGTCCCAAACTGCTCACCCAGTGGGCGCTCGGTATAGAAGCGGTCGAAAATAGCGGTCAATTTCTCTTCGGGGATACCTGGCCCCTCATCTTCGACGGTGACAAGAACCGCCCGCCCATCATGCCTCGCCGCCAGACGGATTTCGCTCAGTGGCGCGCTAAACGATATGGCGTTTCCGATAATGTTGCGAAATACCTGCGACAATCTCGTTTCGATTCCAGGTACGACAAGTTCGCGCTCACTCTTGCCGATTGCGAGGACCAGGTGCGGCGAGGCATCGGTCCGGGTCGCCTCATGGACATCCGCCAGGGTCTCGAGCATCGCCGCAATATCGACGGGTTCAAGCTCGAGCCGGCCGAGCTCGGCATCGAGCCTCGACGCGTCGGAAATATCGGTGATCAGTCGGTCCAGCCGCTGGACGTCGCTGAGGATGACGGCCATCAGCCGGCGCTGATTTGTCGGGTCTTCTATTCGAGCGGCAGTCTCTACCGCGCTGCGCAGCGAACTCAGCGGGTTCTTGATCTCATGCGCGACATCAGCGGCGAAACTCTCGATCGCGTTCATTCGCTGCCACAACGCATCGGTCATTTCCCGCAACGATCTGGAAAGATCGCCGATCTCGTCGCCGCGCCGCGTGAAATCCGGGATCTCGACACGCGCGCGACGGCCGCGCGCTCGCTCGGCGGCCGCGGCGAGGCGACGGATCGGGCGCGCGATGGTACCCGCTAAATAGAAAGATAGCAGCACCGTCACCAGCAGAGCCACGCCGAAAATGCGCAGCAGCTCCAGCCGCACGGTTCTCAGCTCTTCCTCGATTTCGGCGCTACCCGCCGACAGCATTATCGCACCGAGCACTTGCTTGTAGCGCTGGATCGGGATCGCGACGCTGAAGATCAGACCGCCGGTTTGCGGGTCGCTTCGTATCGCGAAGCCGCTTTCTCCCCGTAATGCCCGCGCGACTTCGGCGTACTCGTCGGCCCGAGGCGAAGCGCTTTCATGGTATACAGGATAACTGGTGTGGCGCGGCAGCACGCTGAGTAGCTTGTCATAGATCCGATTGGCAAGTCGCACGACTGCGCCCTCCTGCTCTGGAGGTTGCAGCTCGTGCACCTGCACCGTATCTCCCGGGCCGCGCAAGATGCGGCTGTCGGCAATGATGTCGCCGCGGACGTCAAACAGCCGCGCCCTGGTATGTGTCGGTTCGACAAGCCGTCGCATCATCTGACGGGCCAAGTCGGGCAGCAGGATCTCGCCCTCGTCGACCGAGTCGAGCACGGCCCCTTCACCCAGCGCGGCAGCGAACACCTCGCCTTGGGTTTTCAAGGACTCGATTTGCTGGCCGATGAGGCTCGCCTGGTATTTCCCGAGATAGAGAAACCCGCCAGCCAATAGGGCCAGCGCCAAGACGTTGACGGCGAGGATACGACGCGTCAGCGGAGAAACGCTCCAGCGTCTCACCGTGCGCGGGCGTCGGTCGGCGGTTGACCCGTGGCTGAGCCCGGCTCGCGGACCGGGGTGAACCTCTGCTACCGCGTTTGAGGGCGACGCAGGTGCGGGAGCGGGCTCAACGGTCGCGGTATCGATACCCGACGCCATAGAGGGTTTCGATCTGAGCGAAATCCGCGTCGACGTTCTTGAACTTTTTGCGCAAACGCTTGATGTGGCTGTCTATCGTCCGATCGTCGACGTAGATGTGCTCACCATAGGCCGCGTCCATCAGCTGGTCGCGATTTTTGACGTGCCCGGGACGGTGCGCGAGGGATTTGAGGATCAGGAACTCGGTCACGGTGAGCTCGACATGCTGTTCTTTCCAGGTGCACAGATGCCGTGCCGGATCCAAGATCAGCTGCCCTCGAACTATCACCGGTTCGCCGTGGGGGTCCTCTCTTTCGCGCGCGAGCTCACCGCGCCGGATCAGCGCCCGGATGCGCTCGATGAGCAGGCGCTGTGAGAACGGCTTTCTGATGTAGTCATCGGCCCCCATTCGGAGGCCGAGCAGTTCATCGACCTCGTCGTCCTTCGAGGTCAAGAAGATAACGGGAATATGGCTGTGCCGCCGCAACTGCCCGAGCAGCTCCATCCCGTCCATCCGCGGCATCTTGATGTCGAGCACTGCGATGTCGACCGGTTGCGCGCTCAACCCCTTCAGCGCCTCGGTGCCGTCACTGAAGCAGCGCACGGCAAAGCCCTCGGCCTCGAGAGCCATTGACACGGACGTCAGGATATTGCGGTCGTCGTCGACAAGAGCAATCGTGTTCGGCACCTCAGCTCCCC
>JAFASL010000371.1 GCA_019244535.1 Alphaproteobacteria bacterium | reverse complement strand
CGAGGCGATCGCACGGGCATAATCGGGCGAATGGAATACATGCGAGCCGGCGACGATGGCATTCGCCCCGGCCTCGAGGACCCGCCACGCATTATCACCGCCCAGCCCGCCGTCGACCTCGATGACAGTGTCCAGACCGCGACCATCGCATAGCCGCCGCAACGCGCGAATTTTGGGCAGCATCTCGGGCAAAAACTTCTGGCCGCCGAAGCCGGGATTAACCGTCATCACCAGTACTATGCTGCAGAAATCGAGGACGTATTCGATCATCTCCAAAGGCGTCGCCGGGTTCAGCACCACACCCGCCGTCTTGCCGAGATCCCGTATATGACCCAGGGTCCGGTGCAGATGGATCGTCGCGCTCGGCTCGCAGTGCACCAACAGATGATCCGCGCCAGCCTGAGCAAAGTCGTCGAGGTAACGCTCGGGTTCGACGATCATCAGGTGAACATCGACTGGCTTTGTCGTGGCGCGCCGTACCGCCTCGACGACAACCGGGCCGATCGTGATATTGGGCACAAACCGTCCGTCCATCACATCGACATGGATCCAGTCTGCCCCAGCCTCGTCGACGGCGCGAACTTCCTCCGCGAGCCGGCCGAAGTCAGCCGAAAGGATCGATGGCGCTACGATAACTGACCGGCTCATTGGACGTCGGGGATCATGTGATCGGGCGCCATTGCCGGCCGCTGCGCCACAGCAAGGTGTCAGCTGCTTCCGGACCGGCGCTTCCCGCTGGATAGATTTCGAGCGGCGCGGTCTTATCGTTCCGCCACAAATCTAGGATCGGCTGCACGACCGCCCACCCCGCTTCGACGGCGTCGGCCCGGTTGAACAGCATCGCGTCGCCGATCATGCAGTCATAGACGAGGGTCTCGTAGCCGGTGGTCGGCTCGGTGTTGAAATAATCCTTGTACGAGAAATTCATTCGCACCCCGCCCAGAGAGATCTCCGGACCCGGGATCTTGGCGCTGAACTGCATCGACGCGCCCTCATCGGGCTGGATCTGCAGAGCGAGAACATTGGGTGTCAAGGTGTCGACCGGCGTGTTGCGGAACAGCGCAAACGGCGCCTGCTTGAACTGGATCGCGATCTCCGTCGTGCGTCGGGTCATTCGCTTGCCGGTGCGCAGATAAAACGGGACACCGGCCCAGCGCCAATTATCGATGCCAAGCTGCATCGCGACATAGGTCTCGGTCACGCTGTCGGGAGCCACGCCCGGCTCCTCCCGGTAGGCCGGCACGGGGTTGCCATTGAGGAGGCCGCGGCCATATTGCCCGCGCACGACGTTCCGGCGTACCTCCGCAACGTCGAGCGGGTGCAACGCTTCGAGCACCTTGTGTTTTTCAGTGCGCACCGCGTCGGCCGCAAAAGAATTTGGCGGGCCCATGGCAATGAGGCTCAGAAGCTGAAAGACATGGTTCGGCACCATATCGCGCAACGCGCCCGTCGCCTCGTAGAACCTGGCGCGGCGCTCGACGCCGACGGTTTCCGCGACCGAGATCTGCACATGATCGATATGATCGCGGTTCCACATCGGCTCGAAGATGCCGTTCGCGAAGCGCAGCACCATGATGTTCTGGACCGTCTCCTTGCCAAGGAAATGGTCCATTCGGTAGATCTGCGATTCGGACAATACCCGCAGGATCTGCGCGTTCAGCGCGCGGGCTGAGGCGAGGTCGCTGCCAAACGGCTTTTCGATGATGACGCGGCGGAAACTGCCATTGTTTTCCTGAACAAGGCCAGCGGCACCGAGCTGCTCGACGATAGTGCCGAACAATTGGCTGCCGACCGCGAGGTAAAACACAGCATTCGCACCGGTCTGATGTTCTGCCGCTATTTTCTCATGGGTTTGATGAAGTCGAGCGTAGGTGTCGGGCTTCGTCAGGTCGCCAGCAAAGTGGCTGATCCGGCTGGCGACGAAGTCCCACGCCTGCGCGTCGAATGGCTCGGTTGCGGGTCCGGAGGCGGTGTCCGAGACAAAGCTTCTGATCCCGTCGGCCAAGTATTCGCGATAAGCTTCGATCGGTTTTGGCGTACGGTCGACCGCTATTATCGCGAATTTGTCAGATAGCAGCTTCGCCTTGGAGAGGTTGTAGATCGCCGGCATCAACAGCCGTTTCGTCAGGTCACCGCCGGCGCCGAAAATCACCAAGGCGCATGGCGGCGCCTTCTGCGCCTGCTGTTGCGCTGCAGAGCCTTGCGTACCGTCCTCGACACGAACGTCCATCCCTCAGCCTCCTATTGCAAGGCCTGCTCGATCGCGCGGCTCAGCTTGTTGAGGCCGGTATCGAGGTCGCCGGTGATGTGTGCCCGCAGAGCGCGTCTTCCCCGTTCGGCGAGAACATCGAAATCGCCGCGCGCCTGAGCCTCTTTGACGATGCCAAAGGTGTAGGACTGGCCCGGCACCGGCAGATCCTGGGCGTCGTCGCAGGTGATCTGCAGAAAGACGCCGCTGTTGGGTCCGCCCTTGTAGGCCTGCCCTGTCGAATGCTGAAAGCGCGGTCCGAAGCCGACGCATGTGGCCGCTTTGGTGCGGTCCCGGATAGTCCGGCGAACGCGCTGCATCAAATCGATATGGGCAGGGCTGCGCTCGACATAGGCGAGCAATGCAGCGTAATCGCCCGGGCCGATACGCCCGAGATGAGCCTTCAGCGCCGCGGCGAGACTCGTCGCCTGCGGCTTCAATGCAGCCTCGTTGCGAGAGTCGGCGAACAGTTTGATACCGTCGCCCTCGAAGAACGGGCGCATCTCGGGCAGTGCTCGCGCCTTCTCAAAGGCGTCGGTCAGGTCGCGCGTCTTAACCTTGGCCGCCTCGACATCCGGCTGATCAAACGGATTGATCCCGATGATCGAACCGGCGACGGCGGTCGCCATCTCCCAGCGAAAAAACTCCTGCCCCAGCTGCATCACGTCTGACACCGTGATCCGCACCACCGGGTGTCCGGCTCCCTCCAGCGCGGCCACGGCCCGTTCCTGCTCGGCATCCTGGTCGGCGGCGAGGCGAAGATAGGCAAAGACGCGGTCGCTGCCGTAGACCGCCGGCGGTCCCAGAGGCTCGGCGTCGACCGGCACGATGCCCTTGCCGAGCTTGCCGGTCGATTCAGCAAGGAGCTGCTCGAGCCAGGCGCCGAAATCGGCAATGCCTTTGGAAGCGATCACGGTTACCTTATCGCGCCCGCGGCGCTGAGCCGTCCCGAGGATCGCGCCGAGAATCACCCCCGGGTTCTCGATCGGCGGCGCGCTCGCCGCACAGGAGCGCACCATCTCGGCCGTATTTTCGAGGAAAGCGCGCTGATCGATGCCGATCGCGGCTGCCGGCACCATGCCGAAATCCGACAGAACCGAATAGCGTCCGCCGATGCTCGGGAACCCGTGAAACACACAGCGGAACCCTTCGTTGCGCGCCGCCTTTTCGAGCGACGAGCCCGGGTCGGTGACCGCAACGAAGCGCTTCGGCGCCTCGGCGGCTCCGACCGTCTGCTTGGCACATTCGTAGAAATATTGCTTGAAGATATTGGGTTCGAGCGTGCTGCCGGATTTGCTCGACACCAGAAGCAACGTGCGAGCGAGATCCACGCGGGATTCGAAGCTGCGGATCTGTGCCGGGTCGGTCGAATCGAGCACGTGCAGCTTCGGACACCCCGACTTTGAGCCGAAAGTCTCGGCGAACACCTCGGGGCCCAGGCTCGAACCGCCCATGCCGAGCAGCAGAACATCCCGGAACCCCGAACGCTTTACGTCATCGGCGAAGTCCTGGAGATGTCCGATCCCCTTCAGCTGCTTGTCGACAACGTCCAGCCAGCCGACCCAGTTGGCCTCGTCCGCCTCGGTCCACAGCGAAGCATCGGCGGCCCAAAGCCGTCTGACCTTCCCCTCTTTGCGCCAGTCCTCGAGTGCAGCCTGGACGTCCTTCTGCAATTCCTCAGGCAGCTTGTAAGTCATCGAGTTGAGCTTGGGCCCGAGCACGGTGCGACGCTTTTTCTGAACCGCCGCATAAAGCTGATCTGCAGCGTCGGCGAACAGCCGCACCCCGTCTTCAACGAGCTTGGAGGTCACCGCGTCGATTGAAATGCCCGCCTTGGGCAGCGCGTCTATTACCGCCCGAGCGGCGTCGGCATCCTCTTCGAGGCTGGCGCGCGGCCGGCCGTGGTCGCGATAGGCGTCCATCGTCGCCGGCGGCATCGTGTTGACGGTGTCCGGGCCGATCAGCTCGTCGACATAGAGCACATCGCTGTAGGCCTTGTTCTTGGTCCCGGTGCTCGCCCACAGCAGACGCTGTGTTTGCGCGCCTTGCTGCGCCAGCCGCTGCCAGCGCTCGTTCGTGTAGATTTGTTTGTAGAGCTGGTAGGCGAGCTTGGCGTTTGCGATCGCAACTTTGCCCTTCAGCTTTTGCAGCTCGGCCTTGGCTGCCGGATCCGTGGCGGCTGCGATCTTCTTGTCGAGTTCGTCATCGACCAGAGTGTCGATCCGGCTCACAAAAAAGCTCGCCACACTGGAAACCTTATGCGGGTCGCCGCCTTTTTTGGCGAACGCCTCGAGCCCGGAAATGTAGGCCTCGGCAACCTCCGCGTAGACCTGCTGCGAAAACAGCAAAGTCACGTTGACGTTGATCCCTTCGCCGATCAAGGTACGGATCGCCGTCAGGCCCGGCTTGGTGCCGGGAACCTTGACCATCAGGTTGCGCCGGTTGACCTCGTGCCACAGCCGGCGCGCTTCTTCGATCGTCTCGTGCGTGTTCATCGCCAGATAGGGCGACACTTCGAGGCTGATAAAGCCGTCGCGCCGCTGCGTCTGCTCGTAGACACTGTTGAGCGTGTCGGCGCCCTCCTGAATGTCTCGGACCGCGAGATCTTCAAACAGCGCGCCGGGATCGAGATCCCCCGAGGCCTCCGCTTCGGCGATCAATGCATCGTAATCATCGCCGTGGCCGATGGCTTTTTCGAAGATCGACGGGTTCGAGGTAACGCCGCGCAGACCGTCCTCAGCAATCAGCTTGGCAAGGCCACCACTCTTCAACAGATCGCGGCTGACAAAGTCGAGCCATACCGACTGCCCGAATTCGTTGAGGGTCCTCAAGGGATTTGGCATCGCCTCTACTCCTTGCGCGAGAGCTGCTGTTTGGCAGCCGCATAGACGTTTTCACCGGTAAACCCGAATTTGACCAGCAGCTCCTTTAACGGTGCGGAGGCGCCAAAGGTTTTCATTCCAAGGATAGTGCCGCGCAATCCGGTATATCGCTCCCAGCCGAGTGTCGAGGCCTGCTCGACTGCAACCCGCCGGGTGACATCGGGCGGCAATACCGCTGCGCGGTACTCTTCGGGCTGGTGCTCGAAGAGCTCCCATGACGGCATGCTGACTACGCGGGCCGCTATGCCGTCGCCCTTAAGCTTCTCATAAACCTCGACACAGAGCGCGACCTCGCTGCCGGTGGCCATCAGGATCACGTCCGGTTTGTCGGCCGCGGCATCAGCCAGGATATAGGCGCCCCGGCTCACGCCACTCGCCGCAGCATACCGTGTGCGGTCGAATGTCGGCAGGTTCTGCCGGCTGAGGATCAGGCAGGCAGGCTCGTGTTTGAGGCTCAGTGCAACGCGCCAGGCTTCGGCCACCTCGTTGGCGTCCGCCGGACGCAGCACGATAAGTCCGGGAATGCTGCGCAGCGCGGCGAGCTGTTCGACGGGTTGATGGGTCGGGCCGTCTTCGCCGACGCCGATCGAATCATGGGTGAACACCCACACCACCGGCAATTCCATAATCGCGCTGAGCCGGATCGGCGGCTTCATATAATCGGAAAAGATCAGAAAACCCGAGCCGTATGGCCGCAATTTCGATAACGAGAGCCCATTGCAGATTGAGCCCATCGCATGCTCGCGGATGCCAAAATGAAAATTTCGGCCGGCGCGGTCATCGGCCTCGAAATCGCCGGCGCGCTCGAATGTCAGTCGTGTCTTGGTCGAGGGCGCCAAGTCGGCGGCCCCACCAAGCAGCCATGGCAGGCGTGGGGCAATCTTGTTGAGCACCTGGGCCGACGAGTCACGGGTCGCTATCCCTTTGGGATCGGCGGGAAAAGTCGGAATATCCTCGTCCCAGCCGTCGGGAAGGTCGCGCCGCTGCATCCGCTCGCAGGCATCCGCCAGCTCGGGATGGGCCCCCTGGTAACGCTCAAACAGCGCCATCCAATCTGCCCGGAGCTTTTTCCCGCGAGCACCGAATTGCTCCGCAAAATGACG
>JAFASL010000316.1 GCA_019244535.1 Alphaproteobacteria bacterium | reverse complement strand
TGCGCCTCCGGGGCGCAGTCGCTGTTTCATCCCTAGCCGCTTCGTAGAACGCCCTTGGCCGTCAGCTCCGCACCGCCTTCCACCCCCGACATCACTCCCGTCACGATCGAAGAGGAGATGAAGCGCTCCTACCTCGATTACGCAATGAGCGTGATCGTGGCGCGCGCGCTCCCCGATGTTCGCGACGGGCTAAAGCCCGTGCACCGCCGCATCCTCTATTCGATGAAGGTGAACGGCAACGAGTGGAACCGCGGCTACCGCAAATCCGCGCGCATCGTCGGCGACGTGATCGGCAAATACCACCCGCACGGCGAGACGGCGATCTACGACGCGATGGTGCGAATGGCGCAGGATTTTGCGATGCGCCTGCCGCTGATCGACGGCCAGGGCAATTTCGGCTCGATGGACGGCGATGCGCCGGCGGCCTACCGCTACACCGAAGCGCGGCTCGCGCGGGTTGCCGACGCCTTGCTCGACGATCTCGACAAGGACACGGTCGATTTCCAGCCCAATTACGACGATACCGAGCAGGAGCCGAAGGTTCTGCCGGCCGGCTTTCCTAACATTCTCGTCAATGGCGGCAGCGGGATCGCGGTCGGCATGGCGACCAATATCCCCCCTCACAATCTCGGCGAAGTCATCGACGCCTGCTGCGCCTATCTGGACAACCCGGCGATCACGATCGACGAATTGATGCAGCACGTCCCGGCGCCCGACTTCCCCACCGGCGGCATCATCATGGGCCGCGCCGGCACCAACGCTGCCTACCGCACCGGGCGCGGCGCCGTCGTGATGCGCGCGAAATCGCATGTCGAGGAGATCCGCAAGGACCGCGAGGCGCTCGTCTTCACCGAGCTGCCCTATCAGGTGAACAAGGCAAAGTTGGTCGAGCGCATCGCCGAGACCGTCCGCGAGAAGTTGATCGACGGCATCTCCGACTTGCGAGACGAGAGCGACCGCGAGGGGCTGCGCGTCGTCGTCGAATTGAAGCGCGACGCCGAGCCGGACATCGTCCTCAACCAGCTCTTCCGGCATACCGCGCTGCAGACGAGCTTTGGCGTCAACATGCTGGCTCTAAACGGCGGCCGGCCCGAGCTGCTGACCTTGCGCGAGATCATCGCGGCATTCATCGCCTTTCGTGAGGAGGTGATCACCCGGCGGACGAGCCACCTGCTCGGCAAGGCGCGCGAACGGGCGCATGTGCTGCTCGGCCTGTCGGTCGCGGTCGCCAACCTCGATGAGGTGATCGCCCTCATTCGGAACGCGCCCGATCCGGCCACCGCGCGAGCGGGCCTCGTCGGCCGACCCTGGCCGGCAGCCGACGTCGCGCCGCTCGTTGCATTGGTCGGCGAACCCGGGCACGAGGTCGCTGCCGACGGTACTTATCGGCTGTCGGAAGAGCAGGCGCGCGCGATCCTCGACCTACGCTTGCAGCGTCTGACCGGGTTGGAGCGCGACAAGATCGCCGAAGAGCTGCGCGGTCTAATTACCGAAATCGGCCGCTATCTCGAAATCCTGCGCTCGCGTGTGCGGCTGATCGAGGTGCTTCGTGGCGAGCTTATCGGCATCAAGGAACGCTTCGCGACACCCCGCCGAACCGTAATCGAGGATGTCGAGTTCGAAGCCGATATCGAGGCGCTGATCCAGCGCGAGGCGATGGTCGTGACCGTCAGTCATGGCGGTTATATCAAACGGGTGCCGCTCTCGACGTATCGCGCGCAGCGCCGCGGCGGCCGGGGACGCGCCGGTATGGCGATCCGCGAGGAAGATTTTGTCAGCGAGGTCTTCGTCGCCTCGACCCTCGCGCCGGTGCTGTTCTTCACCTCCTCGGGCCGGGTCTACAAGCTCAAGGTCTATCGTTTGCCGCTCGGTAACCCGCAGTCGCGCGGCCGGCCGATGGTCAATTTGTTGCAGAACCTGGCGCCGGGCGAGACGATCTCGACAATCATGCCATTGCCCGAAGACGAGGAGAGCTGGAGCGACCTCACGGTGATTTTCGCCACCGCCAACGGTTATGTTCGGCGGAACGCGCTCTCCGACTTCGGCGACATCCGTGCCAACGGCAAGATCGCGATGAAGTTCGAGGGTGAGGACACCGACGACCGACTGATTGCTGTCGCGACCTGCACGGATGCGAACGACGTGCTGCTCGCCACCCGCAATGGTAAGTCGATCCGCTTCCCGGTGGGCGATGTGCGCGTATTCTCGGGCCGCTCCTCGGTCGGCGTACGCGGCATCCGATTGCTCGGCGACGACCTGGTGATCTCGATGTCGATCTTGCGCCACGAGGAGATCGCCCCGGATGTGCGGAATTCGTATCTGAGCCTTGCCGCGAAGCGGCGGCGGCAAATGGGCGAGGAGAGTGAGACCGTTGCCGAGGCGCCGCTCGAACCCGAGGAGCCGAACGGCGAGAACGGTGGCGAAGAAGGCACGATTTCGGAAGAGGTGTACGCGGATCTGGCGCAGCGCGAAGAATTCGTGCTGAGCGTCACCGAAAAGGGCTACGGGGTCAGGACCTCGGCTTACGATTACCGGATTACCGGGCGCGGCGGGCAGGGCATCGACAATATGGATCTGACCCGTCGCAACGATGCCATTGTCGCGGTGTTCCCGGTTGGACATAACGACCAGATCATGCTGGTAACCGACGGTGGAATGGTGATCCGCTGCCCGGTGCACGACATACGAATTGCCCGCCGGCGCAGCCAGGGCGTGGTGATCTTCAAGGTCGGCGAGGGCGAGCGGGTCGTCTCGGTCGCTCGGCTTCCGGAGGAATCCGATGAAAACGGCGCCGCCGATGACGCCGATGAGGCGCCGGATCATCAGCAATCAAGTGAGGGGGACACATGACCGGCCAGCGGATCGGAGTCTATCCCGGCACCTTCGACCCGATTACCAACGGCCACACCGACATCATCCGTCGGGCGGTTCGGGTCGTCGATCGGCTGGTCATCGGCGTTGCCCGCAATGATGGCAAGGGACCGCTCTTCGCCACCGACGAGCGGGTCGAAATTGTCCGCGACGAGATCGCACATCTCGAGAACGGCGATGCCGAGCGGATTGAGGTGCGCGCCTTCGACACATTATTGATGGGTTTTGCCCAGTCGGTAGGAGCCAAGGTTGTGATCCGCGGGCTGCGCGCGGTTTCGGATTTCGAATACGAGTTCCAGATGGCCGGAATGAATGCCCGGCTGAACCCCGAGATCGAAACCGTCTTTCTGATGGCCTCCGACCGCTTCCAATTCATCTCGTCGCGCTTTGTCAAGGAAATCGGCGCCTTGGGCGGCGACGTCTCACATTTTGTAAGCCCCCGGGTAGCCGCGAGACTTCTCGATCGCTTCGCCGCGGGCCGGGCCAGACCTCGCCGCCGCGCGGCCGCCGCGGATTAGGCGCCCGCGACGGTTAGGTCGTCGACGCGCAAAGTAGGGGAGTCGGCGCCGGCCCTGAATTCGAGGTCGTTGGCGGCAACGAGGCGGGCGAAGATGTCCTTCAGATTGCCGGCGACAGTCATCTCGCTGACCGGGAACGCGATCTCGCCGTTTTTGATCCAGAAGCCGGCGGCGCCGCGGCTGTAGTCGCCGGTGACGCCGTTCACCCCCATGCCCATCATCTCAGTGACATAGAACCCGTTGTCGATGTCTGCGATCAGCTCCTTCGGGCTGACTGCGCCTGGCTCTATCCAGACATTAGTCGCGCTCGGCGAAGGCGGCGAGGCGGTGCCGCGGGCGGCGTGGCCGGTCGTCTTCAGGCCGAGCTGACGGGCCGAGCGCAGGTCCAGCAGCCAGGTCGTCAGTACGCCCTTGTCGATGATCGCGCGGCGGCGGTTGGCGATGCCTTCGCCATCGGAGGGTTTGGAGCGCAATCCGCGCTGCCGGTGCGGATCATCGATGATCGT
>JAFASL010000291.1 GCA_019244535.1 Alphaproteobacteria bacterium | reverse complement strand
GAAACCCATCTCGAACCCCGCGGGCAAATTGTCGAATTATGACCGGTGACTTACGATGGGGGCCGACGCATTACAAGGATTGCGTTTCGTGACTTACCCGGAGTTCTGGCGCCGCTATTTGGCATCGCATTCCGATCCGAGGACACGCGGCGTACATTATCTCGGTACCTCGCTTGCCGTGACAGCCATCGCCGCGGCCGCTGTTTCGCGAGACTGGCGCTGGTTGCTCGCCGCGCCAGTGGCTGGGTACTCGCTTGCGTGGTTCGGCCATCTCAAATTCGAGCACAACCGGCCGGAGACGTTTGGGCATCCGATCTGGTCGCTGATTAGCGATTTTCGTATGCTCGGAATGTTCCTTGCCGGGCGGCTCGGCGGCGAATTGCGCGCTCTCGGGGTCGGAGGCGGAAGTCATGATGGTGCGGTTGATCGAGTACGATGAAGCAACCGCCGAGGTCCGCGCGGTCTATGACGATATCATGAGGACCCGCGGCACCGACTGGATCAATAATTTCTGGAAGGCGCTGGCAAATGACCCGCCGACCCTGCGGCGCACCTGGGAGAGCATCAAAGAGGTGATGGCGCCGGGCGCGCTCGACCCGCTGACCAAGGAACTCATCTACCTCGCCGTCAGCGCCAGCAACGGTTGCGCCTATTGCATCGCCTCGCACGGCGCGGCCGCCAAGAAAGCGGGTATGACTGCCGAAATGCTGGGGGAGCTGATGGCGATAGTCGGCATGGCGAACGAAACCAACAGTTTAGCAAACGGCTATCGCGTTCCAGTGGACGAGAGGTTCGAAAAGCTGTTTTGATGGCGGCGTTTACACGCCGAATTGCGGCACGGCTGCTCAGCATCGGCTGACCGGCAACTTTGGAGGGCCCTGATGGCACAACAAGTCTACGACCGCAAAGCCGAAGACCTCGGCAACCTCGTCGGTCTCGAACACGTCAATCTGAGGATCAACAATCAAGGGCTGGCGTCCGAATTTTACCTGTCCGCGCTCGGCCTCACCCGCGACCCATTCATGTTTCCCGGCACCAACAACATGTGGGTCAATGTCGGCAACAGCCAATTCCACCTGCCGACCGGCGAGCCGAACGTATTGCGCGGACATGTCGGCCTCGTCGTCCCGTCGCTCGAGGAGCTTTGTGAGCGCCTCGGCGAAGCGAAGAAAAAGCTGGCCGACACCAAGTTCGACTGCAAGCAACACAACGCCTATGTCGAGGCGACCTGCCCGTGGGGCAACAAATTCCGCCTGTACGAGCCCGATGAGGAGCGGTTCGGTGCGATCAATCTAGGCATGCCGTATGTCGAGTTCACCGTGCCGGAAGGGGCCGCCGACGGCATCGCCCGCTTCTATCGCGAGATCTTTTACACGCCGGCTTGTGTAAAGGAGAACGGCGAGGGCCGCGCCGCCCATGTCCGCGCCGGGGCCAGGCAGGAGCTGGTTTTCCGCGAGACCGACCGGAAGATCCCGGAATTCGACGGCCATCACCTGCAGGTCTATGCGCAGGAATTTTCGGGTCCGCATGACGAACTCGACAAGCGCGGACTGATCACCGAAGAGAGCGACCAATACCAGTATCGCTGGCAGGACATCGTCTGCCTCGAGACCGGCAAGCTGCTGTTCACGATCGAGCACGAGGTGCGCAGCTGCACCCACCCGCTCTACAACCGCAAAATGGTGAACCGCAACCCGTCGCAGAACAATCGGCATTACCAGATGGGCGCGGACGAGTGGGATTGGACCTTGCCGCGTTCGACCAAGAAGATCGAGCCCGCCCCGGCTCCGGAGCCCGCGACGCCGCTCGCCAAGCGCCGCGCGACCCGTATGGCGGCTATGTAAAACTTTGCTGAAGGCCTCTCCCCATTCGCGGGGAGAGGATCGACTTTATCGACAGCTTTACCAACCCATCGCGTAGGCGGCGCGGCGCGGGTCGGCCCCGGCCTCAAGGACGCCGCGGCGCCGGTCGGCGAGGATCGCGCAGACCGCGCCGGCGGTCCAGATCCAGTCGGGCCAGCGCTGGATCTCGTGGCCGCGGCGCGCCAGTTCGGCGATGACCGGCTCGGGAATGCGGCCCTCGACGGCGAGCCGTCCGGGATAATAATCAAACGGCGCAAACGAGGATGGGAAGCTGTAGGTCGCAAAGCGCGGCGCTTCGATCGCCGACTGCACGTCATTGCCAAAGACGAACAGGTTCAGCAGCACCTGCAGCATGGCCTGTGTCTGGACGTCGCCGCCCGGTGTGCCAAACGGAAGGAACTGGTCGCGGCCCCTGATCGCGAGCGCCGGGTTTGGGGTCAGCCGCGGGCACTTGCCGGGAGCGACGCCGGCGGGATGGCGCGGGTCGGGGCGCGATTGCGATCCGCGGTTCGAGGGAATCAGGCCGGTTCCGGGCACCACCGGAGAGCCGTAGGATCCGTCGCTCGGCGTCGCCGAGAACAAATTCCCATGGCGGTCGGCGACACAGACATACGAGGTGTCGGGCTCCGGGTTCGGGTCGCCGAGGCTGGCCCTGAAACGCGCTCCTTCCCGGCCGAGATCCCCGGGCGGCGGCATTTCTGGCGCAGCGCGGTCCGGGCGGATCAGTTTGCGGCGCTCGGCGGCATATTCCGACGAGATCAAGGTCGCCAACGGGACGTCGACCATCGCCGGGTCGCCGTAATAGGCCTCGCGATCGGCAAAGGCGAGCTTCAGCGCTTCGGTCAGATGATGGATGTAGTCCGGGCTGTTCTGCCCGAGAGCGGCAAGATCCGTCCCCTCCAGTAACGCCAGGGTTTGTAGCAGGACGGGCCCCTGGCACCACGCGCCGCAGGTGAAGACCTCCAGGTCGCCAAACCGGCGTCGCTCGGGCGGACCCACCGGCGAGCGGTATTCGGCGAGGTCCTCGGCTGATAGCAGGCCGCCTTCCTGCTTCATGAAGGTGACGATCTTGCGCGCGATGTCGCCGCGGTAGAACGCATCGCGCGCCGCTTCGAGACCGGCCTCGCGGCCGCGTGAGACGGCGGCGCGCTCCTCGTCGGCCATGTATTGCAACGACGCAGCAAGATCGGGTTGGCGGAAGACCTCGCCCGTCTCGGGCACTCGCCCATTCGGCAGAAAGATGGCCGCCGTCGAGGGCCAGGCGCGGTGATCGGCCTCGTGCCGCTTTAGGCTCGCCGCCATCAGCGGATACATCGGAAAGCCGTCGCGCGCAAGGCGGATCCCCGCCGCCGCCACGTCGCCAAAGCTCATCGTTCCGTAGCGCCTCAGCGCGGTGATCCAGGCATCGGGAGCGGCCGGCACGACGGTCCGCAGCACGCCCTTCGGGATCTTCCCGCCGTGCTCGCGCTGAAACAGCTGCGGATCGAGCGCCTTTGGCCAGGTGCCGAGGCCAGCGATCGTTACGACTTCCTGCTTCTCGGCGAGGTAGATCATGATCGGCGCGACACCGGCGACGTCGACGAGATCGCTTTGCAGCACACCGAGCGCAATCCCCGCAGCGCATCCCGCATCGATTGCGTTGCCTCCCGCCTGCAAGATGTCGAAACCGGCGGTCGCCGCCAGATAGTGGCCGGC
>JAFASL010000265.1 GCA_019244535.1 Alphaproteobacteria bacterium | reverse complement strand
TCCGGGCAGTGAAGAAACATCGTGAACGGCCCCTGAATAGCGCCGCGACTGCGAGTGATCGCTTCGATGATGTCGTGATGCTTCTCGGGGACGTCCTGCTTGCCAGTGATCGGCGGCAGTCTTGGCATAGGCATTCCTTTCCGTTGGGATGGTCCCCGGGAAGGATACGGATGGCGACGATTACCGGGAAGAGCCGATCAGATCGCTAGAGCACTCGCCAGTTCGGTCGGGAGGCGCTTTTCAATGCGGCAACCCAGTCTGCGCCGGCCGCTTCTCGGCGATCGAGCGCCAGATACGGGCCCACACCAGCAGCCCGGCACGATTGCTGGATCCAAGCATCAAATCGGCGTATTTCGCCGCTTGGAGTTCGGCATGCTCGCCGAATTGTTGCATCATCGCGTCCGCTGCGCGCAATACGTCAAAATCTGTCAGCATGATCTCTCCCCAACTCCCTTGATCAATCACTTACATACGCGCCGCGTCGCAGGCGGTCGGTGGGTCGCTGTCAGCCGGGCCGCATCCGGGTTTCTGCCCACCGAGAAGCTAAGTCGAAAAAGTTAAGATTTGTGCGGAATTGGTGGTTAAGCGCATAAAATTCGAAGTTAATGCAGAGAACCCCACATCACCCAATCCCCGGTGGGACGGCGGCCGGCTTTGCCCGCATGGCTGAAGCCGCCGTTTACCCTGCGTTGCAAAACCGGTAATCTGCGCTCCGGCCGCCTTGTCGTAGGCGCGCTTGGGGTTCCAAGAAAGCTAGTGAACAGTGTCTTTCAAGGAGGATCAAGTGGCCATATTCACGCATGTCACGGTGGGAACGAACGATCTTGCAAAGGCGCGTTCCTTTTATGACAGGGTGCTGGGCACACTCGGCTACAAGCGTTTGAACGATCTTGGAGAGAACGGCTCGATCTGGGGCGAGTCGGCGCCGGAGTTTTTCGTCCTCAAGCCGGCGAACGGACAGCCTGCGACTTTCGCCAATGGCGGCACGATAAGCTTTGTCGCCCCGAGCCGCGCGGCGGTCGGGGAATTTCACAAGGCGGCTCTGGGAGCGGGCGGCAAGGATGAAGGTGCGGTCGGACCGCGCAGTTGGCACCCCAGTGCCTATGCTGCTTATGTCCGCGATCTCGACGGAAACAAGCTCGCAGCCTACTGCTTCAAGCCGGAATAGATCCGGTCAATCCTCAGATCAGCCGGCCCAAAGCCGGGCCGGCTGCATTCTTCCCGCCGCGCTGACGCGAGCCTTGCAAGGAGGGCTCGTAGAGAGGCGTTGACAGTTTGTTGACGCATCATGGCTAGAACCCCCGCTCGGCACGAGCACGCGAAGGGGTCAGCGGATGCAAAAGCACATTGTTTGTGGCGCGGCCACCTGGTTGGCGACCCTATTGATCTCAGGGTTATTGCCGGCCTCGACGGTGCGCGCTCAGCAGCTGGATCAGATTTTTCGTGGCTATGAGATTGCGGCGAATCAGGGGATAACCCTGAACTTAAAGGGGAAGGATTGGTCCCTGGTCGGGCTCGGCAGTTACCTGGTGAATACCACTGGCTGCAATGATTGCCACACGCATCCCAATTGGGCGAATGGCGGCAACCCCTATTTAGGGCAGCCGGAGCAGATCAATACGGCACAATACCTATCCGGCGGCCGCAAGTTTACGACGCCTGCTGGAATGTTTACCTCTGCGAACATCACCCCCGACAAGACCGACAAGCCAGCGGGGCTGACCCTGGCGGGATTTCTCGAAGTCATGCACACTGGTCATGATCCGAGGGATCCGGCCGGCGACCTGCTGCAAGTCATGTCGTGGCCGCTGTACCGCTGGAAAACCGACAGTGATCTGATCGCGATCTACACCTATCTGCAGGCGATCCCCTCTCTGCCGGACAATCCCAACCCTGGGCCGTAGCGGACCCGACCCGAGTTACGCTCGCGCTGGCGTGACCTTGGCGGTGTCGAATTCGTAGAGCCAGCGCAATGTGTCAGGTGAGCGGTCGCCGGCCCGCGCCCATTCGGCGTCGCGCATCTCTTGCGCCGGGCCGTCGGGCAGATGGAAGCGCGTCTTGTTGGCGCGCGACATCTGCTGCAGCTGCGTGACACGCGGCAAGCGCAACCGCTCGTAACGTAGTAGCGCCTCGGCCGGATCGGGGACGGCGCGCAGGCAGGCGGCGAGAGTCGCGCCATCTTCGATCGCCATTGCTGCGCCCTGCCCCATGAACGGATACATGGGATGGCAGGCGTCGCCCAATAGCGTCGTATGGCCGACCGACCAGCGCGGCAACGGATCGCGGTCGAACAGCGCCCAGATAAAGCAGGTCTCCGCCGCTGCGATGATCGTTCGGACCTGGTCGTGCCAGCCAGCGAAGGCGGCAAGCGCCCGCGCGACGGTGGCGCGGTCGGTCCAGTCCTCGCGGTTCCACTCGTCGTGCTCGGTCCAGCCGACAAAATTGAGCAGCCGCCCGCGCGAAACGAAGTAATGTACGAGATGAGCGCCGGGGCCGACCCAGGACTGCGAGCCGAGCTCGAGGCGGATATCGGCGATGCGCTCGACCGGCACCAGTCCGCGATAAGCGACACAGCCGGCAAATGCCGGGTCCTCGGCGCCGAACAACGCAGCCCTGACCGCCGAATGGATGCCGTCCGCACCGACCAGCACGTCGACGGTGATGCGCTCGCCGTTGTCAAACCAGGCCTCGGCGCAGCCTCGCCTTTCGGCGAGCCCGACCAGCCGATGGCCCAAATGGACGCGGTCCGCCGGGAACGCCGCGGCAATAACCGCAAGCAGGTCGGCACGGTGGATTGTCATGTGCGGCGCGCCGTAGAGCTCCTCGCACAGCGGATTGAGCGGCGCGCTCTGCAATGTGCGGCCGTCCAGCCAACGGCGCTGATGGGTGCGGAGCGGGCGGACACCTTCGCGGTCGAGCCCTTCGCCGAGCCCGAGCCGGCGCAATACGCGCGTTGCATTGGGCGCCATGTTGATGCCGCCGCCGACCTCCGTCAGCTCCGGCGCCTGCTCGTATGTATCGACCTCGAAGCCGGCTTGCCGCAGAGCCACGGCGGCGGTCAGCCCGCCGATGCCGCCGCCAATCACCGCAATGTGCAACCTCATTCGTGCAAATAGCGCTGTAGGCTTCGCTCCGCTGAGCGGCCCGAGACATAGGTGACAGATCGTACCGGACACATGGGTAACACGGTTTCCCTTTCGGGGGAGGTGTGGATGCCGTGGAAGGAGTGTTCGGTAATGGACGAGCGCCTGCGGTTTGTTGCTCAGCTGCTGGACGGCGAAGC
>JAFASL010000099.1 GCA_019244535.1 Alphaproteobacteria bacterium | reverse complement strand
TGAAGTGATGATCCGGATCGGGCGTGCGACCGGTCACACCAACGAAGCGCGAGGCTTTCACGCGCCGGGCACGACCGGCCCATTTGGCGGAGCGGTCGCGGCAGGCCATCTGCTGCGTCTCGATCAGAAAGCGATGACGAACGCGCTCGGCATCGCCGGGTCGCTGTGCGGGGGATTGCTGGAATTCGCCCGCGGCGATGGCGGCATGGTCAAGCGGCTGCATCTCGGGCGCGCCTCGGAAGCCGGGGTTTTGGCGGCGAGCCTCGCCGCCGGCGGCTTTACCGGGCCGCGCACAGTGCTCGAAGGCGAGTTCGGGTTTCTCCGGGTGTTCTGCACAAAATGGGATCTGGCCGAGCTTACCCGGCGCCTCGGCGAGGAATTCGCGGTTTCGACCACTGTGCTGAAGCGCTACCCTTGCCACGCCACTGCGCACTCCGCCGTCAAGGCGGTGCGCGATCTCCAGACCGAACACGGCTTTACTGCCGCGGACGTCGAAGCGATCACCGTCACCGGCACCCCGCGCATGGTCGAGCGCCACAACATAGCGGAGCCGGCCGATCTGATGCTGGCGCAGTACAGTATCCCGTTCTCAGTGGCGCTGGCCCTTCACCGCGAGGCGCGCGACCCGGAATCCTGGAGCGAGGAGGCGCTCGCCGACCCGCAGATTCGCAGCCTCTGCCGCCGCATCCGGCTGGTGCCGGAGGCCGGCGGCGAGCACAACGGGATGGCCAGCACCGTCATGATTGCGCTGACCGACGGGCGCAGATTCGAGCATCGCGCCGGGAGCGGCATGCTGGAAGCCGGCGAGCTTCGCGACAAGTTTCTCCGCCTGACCCGCGGAAGGCTCGGCGAGGGTGCTTCAATCGCGCTGTGCGAGCGCCTGCTGGGGTTGGAGCAGGAATCAAGCCTTGGTTGGCTGACCTAGTTTTCACCCCACAGTGCCATCTGGAGCACGACGCAGGACCATTCCCGGGGTTGCCCCAGTGTGCCGCGCGTTGTCAACGACGATCGTGCCATTGACGAGCACGGTCGTGCGATCGCCGCTCGGGTATTGGTGCGGGTCAGCGTAGGTGGCTCGGTCCTTGAAGTCCGCGGGATCAAAGATCGCGATGTCGGCGCGGTAGCCTTCTTTGAGCAAACCGCGGTCGCGCAGCCGCAATGCCCGAGCCGTCGCTCCGGTCATCTTGTGAATGGCCCGTTCCAGCGGCAGTAATTGCTGCTCGTGCACATAGCGGCCGATGATCCGCGGAAAGGTGCCGTAAAACCGGGGATGCGGCATCGCCTGGCCGACCACCCCGTAATCGGCGACGCAATTGCCATCGGAGCCGACGAGCGCCTTGGGCGAGCGCAGGATCTCGCGGATGTCCTCCTCGGCAATCGAGGTGATCAGCACGCGCGTCGCGCCGTTGTCCTCGATCAGGTAATCACAGACGAGGTCGACCGGGTCGCGGCCGCGGGCCGCGGCGAGCGCGGCGATTGTCTCTCCGGCATGCTGGGGCAGGCGCGGCGACACCGAGATCTGCACCGCTTCCCATGACGGGATGCGGCCCCAATTGTTGAGCCCGTCGCGATCGATCTCGCGACGGATCTGCTCGCGGGTTTCCGGCTGCGCGAGGCACGCGAGCATCGCCTCCAAGCCGCCGATTTGGACCCAGGGCGGGAGCAGGTTCTTCAGCGGATTGGCCCCGGCCGTGTACGGGTAAGCGTCGCAATCTATGTCGCAACCTGCGGCGCGGGCCTGGTCGAGCAGCCCGAGGATCTGCGCCGCCTTGCCCCAATTGTCGGTGCCGGAGCATTTGAGATGGACGATCTCGACATGCACCTGTATGGCCCGGGCGAATTCGATCGCCTCGGCGGCCGCTTCGAGCACCTTGTTCGACTCGTCGCGGATGTGCGTGAAATAGGCCGCGTTGTGCTGCTTCAGCGCGGGGCCGAAGGCGAGTATTTCCGAAGGCTGTGCAAAGCTTCCCGGCGGAGTGAAGAGGCCTGACGACATTCCCAGCGCGCCGGTCGAGAGCCCCTCCTCCAGCAATGCGATCATCTCGCTCAGCTCGGCCGAGCGGGGTGCCCGGTCCTCAAGGCCCATCACCATGAGCCGCAACGTATTGTGGCCGACCAGCATCCCGGTGTTGACCGCCACGGGCGGAAACGTGTCGAGGTATTCCGGAAAGCGCATCTCGCGGAACGGCAGCCACGGCGCTCCGCCGCTCAGGTAATCGGCGAGCAATTGCGCCTTTCCCGGCAAAACCGGCGCGACCGAGAAGCCGCAATGGCCGATGATCTCGGTCGTCACCCCCTGGCGCACCTTGCTCTCGGCCTTGGGGTTGATCGGCAACGTGAAATCCGAATGCGTCTTGATATCGATAAAACCGGGCGCCACCGCCAAGCCTTCGGCGTCGATGACCTTGGCCGCGCCTTGGGGCAGAGAACGGCCGAGCGCGGCGATCCGGCCATCGAGAACCGCGAGGCCGCCAATTTCGCCGGCGCGGCCGCTGCCGTCGATCAGAGTGCCGCCGCGGATCAGGATGTCGCAGCTCATGGCCGGTCGAGATGCGCCTCACGACGGCGGTAGAGGTCCTCATCGGCATAGCCCATCGCTTCGGGCCGGCCGCGGCCGAGCATGACCTGCATATATACCGGCTCCAGACTGTCGTTATGGAAGCCGTGGATGACGCCCGGCGGGCAGGCGATGCACTCCCATCGTCCGAGCTTGCGGCTGACCTGCCGGCCGCTCTCGTCTTCGAGAAACACCGTCAGATAGCCCTGCAGGACAAAAAAGACCTCCTCGACCTCGTGGGTGTGCGCAGCATTGCCCTGCCCCGGCGGGACATAGACGATGCTGAGCGTAAATCCGCGCGCCGGGATCGTCGTCGGGTCGTTGTGCTTGCCGGAGCCGCCGGCGCCGATAAAGCGATGCTGGGCGCGGCGATAGCCCTCGGTCCTGGCGTCCTCAAAGGCCTCCCAATCGGCCTTCTTGTCGCGAAAGCGCCCGATATAGCGCTCGGCGATCTCGTCGAGCGAAAGGGCGGCGATCTCAGGCGGCATTGCGTGACGGGCTTTGGTCATGATGGCCCTTCGGGATAGTGGGAGGTTTGGCAAGCATTGTATCGGTGGGTCGCCAACCCTATCATCCATCCGCAAATTGTTGCGAGGGAGCCGCCATGGTTCAGGTCGCCGAAGCCGATATTGCCCCGGAAACAATCGAAGCGACGCTCAATTATTTTGTAAATACGGGCGCGATGCCGATCACTCTGGTCGGAGCGCCGGGCGACACGGATACGCGAAGCGGCGGCGGTGAATCAGACCCCCGCCGCGTCTCGTTGCGCAATGGCAGGGCGATCGCCAATCGGTTTACGCTGGAGCGGAACGGCTTCCGGTTTGTGCATCACCACACCCGGGTCGCCGATTTCTACGACGAAGACGAGATCCGCCGGGTCTACTACCCGGAAATGGAAGCGCTCGTCAAAGCCGAGAGCGGCGCCAAGCGCGTCGTCGTCTTCGACCATACTTTGCGCACGCCGGATCAGGATCTCCGCGAAGCCGCAAGGATCCGTGAGGTCGTGCGCCGTGTGCACAATGACTACACCGAATGGTCGGCGCCAAAGCGGGTGCGCGACCTGCTGCCCGACGAAGCCGACGAACTGCTGCAGCGCCGCTTTGCGATCGTGCAGGTGTGGCGGCCGATCCGCCACCCGGTCGAGTGCTGGCCGTTGGCAATTGCCGACGCGCGGAGCCTTTCGCCCGACGACATGGTCGTGACCGAGCGCCGCTATCAGGACCGGATCGGGCAGACTTCTGCGATCACCTACAACCCGGCGCATCGCTGGTGCTGGTTCCCGCAAATGCGCCCCGACGAGGCGCTGGTCTTCAAGGTCTATGATTCAATGAAGGACGGCCGCGCTCGGTTCACCGCGCACACGGCCTTCGACGACCCGACAACCCCACCGCATGCCCGGCCGCGTGAAAGCATCGAGATCCGCACCCTCGCCTTTTTCTGACCTTACTGAAATGCGGGAGGTTACCGTGGTAGTCGGCCCTGGGTTCCCGCGGAAGCGGGAACCCAGGGCCCCGGCGCTTGAACAGTCGCCCTGGGCCCCCGCTTTCGCGGGGGCGACGCCTTAATCGTTATGTATGTCGGCACGCAGATCCGGCCTCGCGACGACGACGATTATCGGGTTTGGGCGCAGCTTGGCGTGCGCCACGTCTGTGTCGACCCGCCCGGCAATCCGCATCATTGGAGCCTCGATGACCTGAAACGCCACCGCGAGCATGTCGAGTCGTTTGGCTTGACATTGGATATGGTGCAGCTCCCCCTCTCATCTCGCCCGATCGAGGAGGCGGAGAGCCCGAACATCCTGTTGGGGAAGGACCCCGAGCGGCAGCGCGAGATCGACAGCATCTGCGGACTGATCGAGCGGCTCGCCGCTGCCGGCATCCGGGCGGCGAAATATAACCTTACGATTATCGGCATCCTGCGCACCGAGCGGGAGCCGGGGCGCGGCGGCTCGCGGAATGCCGCCTTCCGCTGGAGCCTTGCTGACCATGGCGCGCCACCCACAATGGCCGGCGCTGTGTCCGAGGACGATTATTGGGAGCGGATCGATCACTTCCTCGGCGTCGTCGTGCCGGTTGCGAGCGCCGCGAAGGTGCGTCTGGCCTGCCACCCGCAAGACCCCTATACGCCGCCCGGCTATCGCGGCGTGACGAGCGTGCTGGGCACCGTCGAGGGACTGAAACGCTTCGTGCAGCTGCATGAGAGCCCCTATCACGGGCTCAATTTCTGCCAGGGCACGATAGCCGAGATGCTCGACGACCCGGCTCGCGAGATTTTCGGCGTGATCCGCTGGTTTGGCGAGCGCGGCAAGATCTTCAACGTCCATTTCCGCAACATCAAAGGGCGACAACTCGACTTCATGGAGGCCTTCCCCGACGAGGGCGACATGGACATGTCGCGGTCGCTCGCCGCCTATCGAGATGTCGGGTACCCGTACATGCTGATGCCGGACCACGTGCCACAGATCGACGGCCGCGACCCCTCCGGCGTCGCCTTCGCCTATTGTTACGGCTACATCCAGGCCCTCATCGACGCGCTCGTCCCGCGCCCGTGAAGCGAGCAGGAACAACCGCTCAACCCGCGGGATTATGCCACAGGGTTCAAGAAACTGACCCCGACGGGTTTTCCGACCAGAATGTGTCGCGCTCGGGCCTCTAAGCGATTGATGCGGAAATTAACCCAGCGTTAAAGCGATTCGCGTCCTCGCCAATCTTGTGCATATTATGGCACGCGTGCCGCCTCGCGTCGGCGGCGCACCGTCAAACTCGCGTCAACAAGATCGGGTGAAGAGCATACGCGATGACATTGCCAGGGAGACAGGGCCTCTACGACCCGCGCAACGAGCATGATTCGTGCGGTATCGGTTTCGTCGCCAACATTCGGGGGCGAAAATCGCACGATATCATCGCGCGCGGCTTGCAGATCCTGGTCAATCTGGACCATCGCGGTGCGGTCGGGGCCGACCCGCTCGTCGGCGACGGCGCCGGCTGCCTCATCCAGATGCCGGATGCGCTATTGCGCGACTGGGCAGCGCGGGAGAGGCTGACCCTGCCGGAGGCCGGCCGTTATGCGGTCGCGATGTGCTTTCTGCCGTGGGATGAGCGGGCCCGCGCGATCGCGAAAGAGCACGTCGAAGGTTTCATCGCGGCTGAAGGCCAGAAACTTATCGGCTGGCGCGACGTGCCTACCGACACGACGGGGCTCGGTGCGACGGTCATCGAGACGATGCCGTGGATCAGCCAGGCGATTGTGGCGCGCGGCCCGGAAGTGGCCGACCAGGATGCCTTTGAGCGCAAAATCCTGACGATCCGCAAGGAGGCCCTCAATAGCGTCACGGCGCTCGCCGAATATCACGGAATGCCGGAGCTGCGGCACCTCTATATGCCGTCCTTCTCGACGCGCACCGTCGTTTACAAGGGCCTGTTGCTCGCCCCGCAGGTCGGAAGCTTCTATGAGGATCTGCGCAATCCGCTGACGGTCTCGGCGCTGGCGCTCGTCCATCAGCGGTTTTCGACCAACACCTTCCCGTCGTGGCGCCTGGCACATCCTTACCGCTTCCTGTGCCACAACGGCGAGATCAACACGGTGCGCGGCAACGTCAATTGGATGGCGGCGCGCCGCCAGGCGATGACGTCGGAATTGCTGGGACCCGATCTCGCTAAGATGGTGCCGCTGATCGGGCCGGGGCAATCCGACACCGCGTGCATCGACAATGCGCTGGAGCTGCTCGTCATTGGCGGCGGC
>JAFASL010000004.1 GCA_019244535.1 Alphaproteobacteria bacterium | reverse complement strand
ATCCGCGCCGCCGATTGGGTTATCGATATGGGGCCGGGAGCCGGGGTTCATGGGGGTCACGTAGTCGCCGAGGGTACCCCCGAGGCGATAATGGCCAACCCAAACAGCACCACCGGCCAGTATCTGACCGGCCAGCGCGAGATCCCGGTGCCGCAAATCCGCCGCATCGGTCACCCCGGCCAGATCCTCCGTATTCTCGGCGCCGCCGGAAACAATTTGAAAGGCATCACCGCCGAGATCCCGCTCGGCACCTTTTGTTGCGTGACCGGCGTCTCGGGCGGCGGCAAGTCCACCCTGATCGTCGAGACTCTATACAAAGCGCTCGCCAAGCGGCTCAACAACGCGCGCGAACAGCCGGCGCCGCTCGCCGGTCTCGAGGGGGTCGAGTTTCTCGACAAGATCGTCGACATCGACCAGTCGCCGATCGGCCGCACCCCGCGGTCGAACCCGGCGACCTATACCGGCTGTTTCACGCCGATCCGCGACTGGTTCACCGGGCTGCCGGAGGCCAAGTCGCGCGGCTATCTGCCGGGCCGCTTCTCGTTCAATGTCAAGGGCGGGCGTTGCGAAGCCTGCCAGGGCGACGGCGTCATCAAGATCGAGATGCACTTTCTGCCGGACGTTTATGTCCAGTGCGATATCTGCAAAGGCCGGCGCTACAACCGCGAGACCCTGGAAGTGCTGTTCCGCAGCAAAAGCATCGCCGATGTGCTCGACATGACGGTCGACGAGGGCGCCGATTTCTTCCGCGCCGTGCCGGCGATCCGCGATAAGCTGCAAACACTGCAGCGGGTCGGGCTCGGCTACATCCATATCGGCCAGCCGGTGACGACGTTGTCGGGCGGCGAGGCGCAGCGCGTCAAGCTGGCAAAGGAATTGTCGCGTCGCGCCACCGGCCGCACCCTCTACATCCTCGACGAGCCGACAACGGGCCTACACTTCGACGATGTGCGCAAGCTCCTCGACGTGTTGCACGCGCTGGTCGAGACTGGCAATACCGTGCTGGTCATCGAGCACAACCTCGAAGTCATCAAGACCGCCGACTGGATTATCGACCTCGGCCCCGAAGGAGGCGACGCCGGCGGTCACATCGTCGCCACCGGCACCCCGGAAGACGTCGCCACGGTGGATGGCAGCTACACTGGGCAATACCTCCGGCCATACCTCGTCCGCCGGCCGGTGCAGCGCCGCCGCGCGGGATAAGCCGATGAGGAGGGCAGCCGGCGCAGGGCTTAAGTTCGCGTCTAGCTCGTGCCTTCGACGATGAAGGCCCGGCCGGTCGAGCTGGCGAGACGAAGCGGCAAGATCTTTTGGTATTCCGGTGACTCGTACCAGCGTTTTACAGCCGCAGCGTCAGCGAATTCGAGGATGACGATCCGCTTCGGCTCGGGACCACCCTCGACGAGCTGAGTGGCCCCGCCTCGAGTCAGATAGCGACCGCCGTATTGCGCGATCGTGGCTTCGACCGCCGACCGATAGGGCTCCATCCCCGCCGGGTTGGTGGCTTCGAGTTCGACGACAAAATAAGCTGGCATGGTTGCTCCTGTTCTTCGAGTTTGCGAGAGGTCTGCAGCTGCGGGTTCTTTGCCCAACTGACCAGCCTAGGGATTTTCGCCATAGAGCCGCAGAACCATATCCGGAGGGTTTGTTTGCAACAACCCCCCAATTGCCATATTCACACTGTAGCTTGGGATTTCGGCACTCACCAGCGTGCATCTTTTGCTATTAAGGGAGTCGCCGTGCCTGATCTCGACCTGATAAAACAGGTGAAACAGGCGGCGTTGCGGCAGCGGGCAACGGAAGGAAACTGAAAATATTTCAACTCCGGAGGTTGTAAAATGTCCGTACCGATTCGCCCACTCCATCCCGTTTTTGCCGGTGAGATTTCGGGCATCGATTGCCGGAAGCCGCTCAGAGCCGACGAAGTCGCGGCCATCGAGGCGGGCATGAACCATTATGCCGTGCTGGTTTTTCGTGACCAGAACCTGACCGACCAGGAGCAGATCGCGTTCACCCGGCATTTCGGCGAGCTCGAGAATTACAACACCGCGGGACACGTCAGGAAGCGCGAAGACCAGCGACTCGGATCGGGCATTGCGGATTTTTCCAACCTCGACAAGAACGGGGAGATTATGTCCGGTGACGACCGCGTCTGGTTTTTCAAGCTCGGCGACCGGTTGTGGCACTCCGACAGCTCGTTCCGCCCGATCCCGGCGAAATATTCGCTTCTCTCCGCGCGAGTTCTTCCCTCTTGGGGCGCCAACACCGAATTTGCCGATATGCGCGCCGCGTACGACGCGCTGGACGAGCGCACCAAGGCGGAGGTCGAGGAGCTGATCTGCGAGCATTCACTGATCTATTCGCGCGAAGCGATCGGCTTCACCGATCTGACGCCGGAGGAAATCGCGGCCTTCCGGCCGGTGCGGCAGCGCCTGGTGCGCACTCACCCAGCAAGCGGACGTAAATCGCTGTTCCTGTCCTCGCACGCCGGCGCAATCGTCGGCTGGACCATACCCGAAGCGCGCATGTTCCTGCGCGACCTGACCGAGCGCGCGACTGCGCCGATGTTCGTGTATTCACACGCATGGCGTCCGCATGACCTGGTGATGTGGGACAACCGCTCGACAATGCACCGCGCCCGCCGTTTCGACCGTGCCGAGATCCGCGATGTGCGCCGCACCACCCTTGCCGGCGACGCACCCACGGTCCAGCAGGAGGCTTTGCCGCCGACCCAACCGGCCCCAATGCGCAACGCAGCAGCACACATTGCACAATGAGTATACAAGAGATCTAGTATTTAAATGACGCTATTGTAGTCAATTGTCGTCCTTGAGAGCAAATGACTATACGGCAGCCAAATAGGATGTCTATCTGAGACATATTGCACAATAAACAGTCTGCTTGGCAGCAGAGCTTCTTCTGGCATGCTTATTGCGCTCGCTTTCCTCGTCGCCGCGACTGCCCCGGCGATCCACGCGAGGAGAGCGGCAATGCACACCGTCACGGAAATCGAAGAAAGGATCCGCCAGCGCTACCATCAGCCCAAAGGGGTCGAGCAATTTGGCATCGAGCCGGTTCCATCCGAATTAAAGACGGTCCGCTGGCACGATATATTTGCCATTATCTTTGGGTTTGCGCTCAATCCAGGCTCGATGTTGGTCGGCGGCATGGCCGTGATTTCGGGACTTTCGTTCTGGGGAGCGATTGGCGCGATCACCGGTGGGGTACTGCTCGCGACGATCGCCTATACGATCACAGCAACCGTTGGCGTCGATTACGGCTTGCCGGGTCAGGTCTCGATGCGGATGGTTTACGGGCTGCGGGGAGCCAAGTGGGTCCCCTCATTTCTACGAACGATTGCCTCGACCTACTGGTTTGCCTACCAGACCGTGGCGGGCTCGCTCGCCGTCGTCGCGATACTCGACCGCTGGACCGGAACACCGCATTCACTGGTGGCCGTCAGCATCATTTTTGCGGTTCTGCAGGCGATCGTGGCGCTGATCGGCTACGATTCGCTTAAGCATTTGTCGCGTATCGCATTGCCCTTCAAAATTTTGATTCTGTCGTTTGTGCTGGTTTTGCTGGGTACGCACAGCGATCCGAATTTTGCGCCGGCACAGGTATTCCACTACGCCGGAAAGCCGGAATCCGGTTGGCTGCTTTTCGTCACGTGGATGAATGTCGTCGCGGCCGGATCCCTCACAATGGTCACTGATTCAGCCGATTTCTGCCGCTACACACGGTCGCGCACCGATATGTGGTGGGGCACATTGTTGGGCAAAGTCGGCGGCGGAGCCTTTGCCGCTTCGCTGGGCGCCTACGGCGCTGCCGCGACACTGGGCAAGACTGCTAATGTATTTGAGGTCGCAGCGCAGCTTACGGCCAGTTGGTTCGTTCTGCTGCTGTTTCTTATCGTGATCGCGCTCGACAATTGGACGATCAACGTCCTCAATCTCTATACGGGCGGTCTATCGCTATCCAACATCTTCGAGCGGCTTGGCCGATTCTGGACCACCTTAGTGATCAGCGTGGTCGGCATCGTATTGTCCGCAATACCCGATGTCGCCACCGGCTATACGACCTATGTCGGTATATTGGGAAATGTGTTCTCGCCTATCGCCGGGGTGCTGATCGCCGATTACCTGCTGGTCAAGGGCATGCGGATCGATCTCGCTGCGTTGTTCGAGACGAAGGGCCGATACTGGTATTGGCACGGGGTGAACCCCATCGCGGTGATCTGGACAGCGCTGGGCTTTCTTGCCTACATGTTCGTCATACCCGCCGAATGGATCCGGGTGCTCGTCACCCTGTCGGCCACCGGAGTGGGGTACTGGGCGACCATGCACCTGCTGGCACCACATTTCCGGCAGCTTGCCCTTGCCTCACATCCTGGCGAGCAGCGCGAGCCGATCGAGGATCTCGATTGGCAGCTGGCATTGCGGTAATTCCCGTCCGTCGGCCTTCCCGCCGCGGCCAAGCTGGCCCACACTCGCCTTTGACTCAACCGGAGCGGAACTACTCATTTTAACATTCTGTTTAGCATTCATCGTCATTTTCCCGCACATGCAGCGGAGGCGCTCGATGAAGGTCGGCGACCTGATGACCCCGGATGTTGAGGTCGTCACACCCGGCGAGACACTGAAGGCCGCGGCGCAGTTAATGGCCGATCTGGGCTGCGAAACACTTCCAGTCGGAGAGAACAATCGCCTCGTCGGAACGATTACCGGATGCGATATCGCGCTGCAGGTAGTGGCCGCAGACCGGGATCCCGCGCAGACCACGGTGCGCCAGGTCATGTCCGCCGACGTCCTCTACTGTTATGCGAGCGAACGCGCGCGCGACGTTTTGACGAAAATGCGAGATTGGTGGGTCCGGCGCCTCCCCGTTGTCGGTCCCGACAAGCGGCTGCTCGGTACCGTTTCGCTTGGGGATCTGACGCCTCCAAAGGTGGCGCAAACCGAAGCTGATCGCGCCTCGCCGCGGCGGCGCACACCACTCGTGGATCGCACCCGCAGATCCGTGAGGAAGACCGCCGCCTGAGGCCGACCCTCAGCCGCCGCGGCCGGAGTAGCTGACTGCCATGCCGGCGCGGACATCTGCTGGATACCGTATTGCGGGAAGGGATAGCGCAGCCCGTTCTTGGCGAGCGCTTCCATTCCGGCGATGGCTTTGGGGATTTCGTCGGGCGGCAATGCCATCAGCATTTCGTCGTCGAGCACCCCGCCGTAACGGCGCTCGGCGAAGCACGGGATCGACAGGCTCGGCTGGCGGGTCTTGAGCGCGCGCCCCCAGGAGTCCGCGCAAGCCGACTCACCGACGACGCTCCAGTCGAACCGCTTGTAGCCCGACCACTGCAGGCCGTTGATGAAATACATCATTGCACCCGGGGTGGCATAAAACAGCGCGATATCGGGCGGATCGAGGCGTCCGCTTGCCAGCGGGGCCACCGCGAGCGCTTCATAGCGGGCATCCGGCACGCACTCCATCGCCGACTGATGCGCCTGCGCATCCTCGGGCGCAGCGTACCACACTCCGACCATATGCTGACCGGAACGCCACTCGTCGTCCTTGGCGAGCCCGAGCCCGACGACCGCCCTGCATTGTGCTCCCACCAGATCCTCGCTGGTGATCCCGACCGTCCAGCCGAGGCGGGCGGCTTGCGCGACGACCTGATCGAGGGTGTGCACGGCTTTTGGCCGGCGGATCCGCGGGATGGCCTCCATATCGCTGCGGTGCTCGAAAAGCTTCATGGCGAACGGGATCGCGCGCAGCCTCAACAAGCGCTCCAGATCGGCAGCCAGCTTTGTCCAATCCAAGGTCATGCGGCATCCTCCGCCTTGAGCAACCCCGGCTCATCGATACTCTATTTTCGCCGCGCCGTGGAACCCCACGGAGCTTGGCGGGTTCGGCCTAGGTCGTCTGAACTGAGAGGAGCGGTCTGCCGTGCGGGTGCTTGGCGTCCACCCTGGACCCCTGATGTACACAAAGGTGTTTCTGCGGCTCGAGCCGCTAGGGCTCGAACTCGTCGCGCAATCGCTGCGTCAGGCCGGACACCAAGTGCGGCTCATCGATCTGCAGGTCGAGGATCATCGGGCATATTTTCGCTTGCTCCAGCGCTGGCGGCCGGAGGTCGTCGCGATCTCTTGCAACTACTTGGCGAATGTCCCGGAAATTGTGGATCTCGCCAAGACAACAAAAGCGCGTTTCCCGAACGTATTTATCTGCATTGGCGGGCACAGCGCCTCGTTCACCGCGAGCGCGATAATCGAGCACGGGGCAGGTGCGATCGATTGCGTGCTCACCGGCGAGGGAGAGGCCACAATGCCGCTCGTGCTCGCCGCCATCGAGGCCGGAAATGACATCGGCTCGGTTGCCGGTGCGGTCACCGCGGCTGGCGTGGGACCTCCTCCGCGCTTTGTGCATTCCCTCGACGACCTGACGCCGGCGCGCGACCTGCTGCGTCACCGCCGCAGATATTTCCTCGGCACGCTCGATCCTTGCGCCTCTATCGAATTCTCTCGCGGCTGCCCTTGGGATTGCTCGTTCTGTAGCGCCTGGACCTTTTACGGCCGCAGCTACCGGCTGGTGAGTCCAAAGCGGGTTCTCGAGGATTTGCGGGCGATCCGCGAACCGGGCGTCTTTATCGTCGACGACGTTGCGTTCGTGCATGACCAGCACGGGATGGAAATCGGCGAGGCGATCGCTCGTGCCGGAATCCGCAAGCGCTACTACCTCGAGACCCGGGGCGATGTGTTGCTGCGGAACAAGGAGGTGTTTCGGCTGTGGCAGCGCCTCGGGCTCAAGACCATGTTTCTCGGTCTCGAGGCGATCGACGAGGAGGGGCTGCGAAAATACCGCAAGCGCGTCTCGCTCGGCCGGAATTTCGAGGCGGTCGAATTCGCCCGCTCGCTCGGCGTCAATGTCGCGATCAACCTTATCGCCGACCCCGATTGGGACCACGAGCGCTTCAGGATCGTGCGCGAGTGGTGCCTGGAGATGCCCGATGTCATCAATATCAGCGTCAACACCCCCTATCCAGGGACCGAGAGCTGGATCACCGACGGACGCCGGCTGGAGACCCGCGATTACCGGCTCTTCGATATCCAACACGCGGTTTTGCCGACCCGCCTGCCGCTCGCCGAGTTCTATTCCGAGCTGGTGACGACTCAAAAGGCGATCTACAGAAAGCACCTCGATTGGCGCCAGCTGTGGGATG
>JAFASL010000868.1 GCA_019244535.1 Alphaproteobacteria bacterium | reverse complement strand
GTGGACGGGCCTCTCGCGCGTCACCAATATCGCGCTCGACCGCCTGGCGCCCGCCGAAGTCGAGACGATGGCCGAACATGTAGCCGGCCGGCCGCTGCCCCCGGGGGTAACGGCGCCGCCAAGACCGACGGGGTGCCGCTCTTCGTCGAGAAATTGACCAAGACGGTGCTGGAATCGGGTCTCCTCATCGAGGGGCCGCAGGGCTGGCGTCCCAACGGGGCATTGCCGCCTTTCGCCATTCCGGCGACGTTGCAGGACTCATTGGCGGCGCGGCCGGGCGCAAAGCAGATGCCGCAGCGGCCATCCAGCGCGGCGCCAAAATCAAGGATTTCTTACAGGCCGACCATTGTCCGGGAATTCAATTGGGTTGGCGGTGCAGAATTCCGGCGCGAATGGATCGCAAAGGGAGCAACAACATGCGGGATAAACGCCGGTGCGGCGGCGACGCATTATAGCAAGACCAACTACCCCGCTTAAAAGAAGTGCAAGGGTCGAGGGCTCTGGCACGGACGGATTTACAATAGCCGGTGTCACGAAGATGCCGTCCTCCGGCTGGTCCGGGAAACTCCCAAGCGTGTCGTGTCGATCAAATCGACCGCGCTACCCGGGCGCTCCGGGCTTGCGACGAATCCGAGGAATTCGCCGATCTTGCCGCCGAGATCCGACGCGAGATCACAGTGAAAATCGTACCGACGGCGATGGCGCTAATCTGTTTGTCCGACGGCGGCGCTGCGTCTGGCTGTCGCGGAAAGAAGTCGCTGGCTGACGGAGCTGCTCGCGTGATCTCCGGTTCCTGGAGCCCGGAGCTTTGCCCCTCGGGGGCCTTGGCCCGGCGTCTTGGTCAGCCGGACGCCGACACCTTTCTCGACAAGGTTGCGGTGCGGAGGGTGACATGACCGACACTGACGCGCTCAACAGGTTCTTAGCCGGCGACAGTAACCGTTTCTTTACCACGCCTCGGAGCAACGAGCCTGCGCTCGCGAAAGCAACCGGCTCTCGACATCCGACACGCACTCGGCTCGCCGAGCTACGCCGCAGCGCGGGCTCTCGCCGTCTCCTTCACGTGGGCTTCGCGGTCTCGCTCGCGGTGGGCGTCGGGGTCGGCTTGATCGTAGTTTTGCCGGGCGTCCGCCCGACGGTGCCGTCGTTGACCGCTCCGCCAATCGCCGCAGAGCGCCCTGGGAGAGTGGTGGCACCAGATCTTGCCCCCATTGCCACGGGTAAGACGGAGACCGCCCCTGTAGCGCTTATGCGTGCGGCCCCAGCTCCAGCCGACGAGGCGACAGCACGTGCCGCAATGGTGCGCTGGTACGGTGAGCGAGGTCCGCCCGCGGATCACGCCCGAATCGATTCTGCCGCACCCTACAAGGTGCCGCATCGACCACGACCGCATCGGCGAGTTGCTCCACCACCGAGAGGTCCCGATGCACTTCCGGCTGCCAGCTTCGGATGTCCGGCATCACTGGGCGCAGCATGCTCGGCGCCCGGTAATTGAAACGGGCTCTTCAGAACGGTCGTCCTGCAGGTAAATCTCCTACGCGCAACAAACGGTCAACACGTAAATGTGGTGTTCATGCCGACCGATCTGACTGATCCCGAGACCGACGTCATCGTTCGGCTGCTCCGCCAGGCGATCGACAATGACCGCGACCCGCTCTCGCCGCGCATTCAGGAGATGAAAGCTATCCTTGACAAACTGGGCCCAGAGCCGGAGCGGCAGCCGTTGCCAGTGCCGCTAAGAAATTATGCACCACCGCGCGTGGGTCGCTACGCAGGCGCAGGTGAGATCCGAGCCAGGCCCACCCGCGACACTCGGGAACACTGCGGCGGCGCAGGCCTGGCAATCTGCTGCGAGGACTGCGGACATAACGTCGAGCGGAATGCCGCAGAGATCCGGGGTCCGGGGGCGTGCCGCGGCGACGGCCCGCAGGTACGAGCGAGGACGCGCCCATGGTCTTTGCTGGACGTCTGTCCCGCCAACTGCGTCGCGTCCGCGGTATGCGAACGAAGCCCGTTATAGGGCTGCGGGCGGTATCGCCACGGGCCGGCGGCGACTGGCGGAGCACGGCATTATCGGGCGCCCTGTGGTTTGCAACCGTTGTCTGCAGCTGGGTTTGGTGACCTATCGGTCCGATTTTGCGGCACTCTCGCAGCATGGCTATCGCGACGGGGAGCGTCTGGCGGGCATCCCGCGGTCTAATTACGAATATCCCGGAGGAGTTCGATCAGCTGGCCGACGACCTGGTGAAGCGCTTCTGTCCTCCGGCGCTGCTCTGTTGCTTCGAGCCGCGGCCTCCACCGATCCACGATGCATTCGAGCTGGATGAGTGCTTCCCGATCGTTTCGCGGCTCCAAATCCAAGATTTTAGCGGTGAGCTCGTCGATCAGCTCTTTGCGGTAAGTTTCGCGGTTTTGGCCGACGCGGTGCGCCGCCGCAACTCCCGGCATTCCCGGAGGGAAGTTGGGGGGATGTGGCCAGGTCGCTTGCTGCAACAGCGTTTCGCGCTCATACGCCAATTCGAGGATGGTTCGTTCTGCCATGGCGGGCTCCCAGAAAGTCGACTCGCCATTTATCGCCCAAACCTCGAGGCGAGGGAACGGGATTCAGTAAAGCGAAAGTTAACCCGACTTGACCGATTCGACCCTGCGTTCTGCGATTTCGTAGAGCAAGTGATTGACCGGCAAGGGCTGCGAGGGGCCAAAACGCCGAAAATCGGCTGTAGTGCCGACCAACCCTATTTTCACCGCCGCCAATGTGCCGATAATTGGCGGCCATCATGTTCTTGTGCTGCAAAGTTCGCCGGAAGGATGGCAAGCAACATCGCTACTGGAGCGTTGTCGAGAACAAGCGGGTCGCCGGCGGGCGCGTGGTGCAGCGGCACGTGCTGTATCTGGGCGAGATCAACGATTCGCAGGAGTTGGCGTGGCGGCGGT
>JAFASL010000577.1 GCA_019244535.1 Alphaproteobacteria bacterium | reverse complement strand
GTTCCAGATATCGGTGGCGAGCTTCCAGTCGCGGCCGAGTTTGCGCCAGACGACGACGTATTTCCCAACGATCTCCTGGGACGGCTGCGCCTTTGTCTTGAGCGTGACAGTGCCGATCTCGCGCGCCGCGGATCCGCCCAACGGCAGAACGTCGACGGTCGTCAGGTGGGCGTCGCCGAGGTGCTGCACGGCTTGCTTCCAGAAGGCTTCGATCGCCGCGCGGCCCTTGACGATGTCGGCGCCCGGGGGAAGCACATAGGCGTCCTCGGCATACATCGCCGCGACGGCCGCCGCATCGCCTTTATTAAACGCGGCCGTCCAAGCATCGTTGAGCTGCTGAATCGCCGCCTTGCTCTGACCGAAGGCCGGCGCCGTGCTGAGGCCGAGGCACCCGGTAATTACTACAATCCGCCACATCCTCCTTGCTCCTTGCTCGCTGTTCATCTCAGGGCGCTATCGTCGTGCCGCCGTCGATAACGATCGTCTGGCCGGTGATAAAAGCGCCGGCGCGCGAGGCCAGCAGCAACGCCGCGCCGGCAATGTCCTCGGGCTCGCCGAGCCGCCGCAAAGGCGTCGCGGCCTCGCGCGCCGCGCGTCGCTGCGGGTCTTCGTAGAGGACACGTGCGAAAGCGGTCTTGACCAAACCCGGGGCGATGCAGTTGACCCGTACATTGTCGGGGCCCCATTCGGCGGCGAGATTGCGGCATAGGGCGTAATCAGCGGCCTTTGTCACGCCGTACATGCCGAGCACCGTCGTTGCGCGCAGCGCTGCAGTGGAGATGATGTAGATGATCGAGCCGTCGCGCCGCTCGCGCATCTCAGGAGCGACCATGCGCGACAGCCACAGATTACTCAAAATATTGTTGACCATCATCCGCTCGAAGACTTCGTCGGTCAGGTTTTCGAGCGAACCATGATGCGGATTGATCGCGGCATTGCACACGAGGATGTCGATGCGGCCCCAGGCCTCGCGCGTCTTGGCGACCAGATTCTCGAGCTGAGTCTTGTCGGAAATGCGCGCGGTGACCGTGATCGCCTCGCCTCCTTTGGCGCGGATTGCCGCGGCGACTTCCTCGCAGGGTGCAAGGTTGCGGGCCGAGATCACAACGCGGCCGCCGGCCTCGGCAAGCGCCTCGGCGATCGCGCGGCCGATGCCGCGGCTCGATCCGGTAACAATCGCGACCTTTCCCGATAAATCGAACAGCCTCATCGTGCTCCCCTGTCTAGATGCGACGCCCGATCATGCCTGATCCAACGCTTTTCCCCAAACATGATGATGATCCTTGTTTAGTCCGGTTGAGCTCGCCGTTGGCGTCGGCTTAGACTTGCCGATCGCGTTGCGATCTCTTCCTGTTTTGAACTCGATCAGTAAAATCTGTTTCCCTCCGCCGCGGAACCTTGTATACAAAGAGTTGCGAACATTAAACGGTGGAAAGAGAAACAGTTATGAATACCCCAACGACGGAAAAGGATGTCGATCTGCGGCCGGTAACCAAGATTATCGCCAGCTATGTCGGCAATCATACCCTGCCACCCGAGCAGCTGCCGGCGCTGATAACCTCGGTTCAGCAAGCATTGCGCGATCTCGGAAAACCGGCGCCGATGCCGGTGCCGCGCAGTCCGGCGGTGCCGATTCGGCGGTCGGTGCAGCGTGATCACGTGATTTGCCTTGAATGCGGGTTCAGGGGAAAAACATTGCGACGGCATCTCGGCACCCGGCACGGATTGCAGACCGCCGAATATTTGCGGCGCTGGGATCTGGCGAGCGATCACCCGCTGACCGCACCGGCTTACTCCGAACAACGCTCGACAATGGCGAAGGAACTCGGCCTCGGCCGCAAGCGCAGCCGGCCGCGCGGCAGAGCCCGTCGTGCTAGGGGGTAATGGCTCCGCTAGTTCCGCGCTCCAGCGATAAAGGAACGCGAAGAATTCATTGCATAACCGGGAGACTGAGCGGCGAGATCTGCTCGGCGCTGCGGCCGCGGTAGTCCCGCCGCGCGGCTGCGTCCAACATGCGAAGTTGTGCGCCGGCCAACCGGTCGGCGGCGTCATCTTGGTTCATTGTCAAAACCTTGTGGTCCGCGACGACCTGCCGCCCGTCAACAAAGACGTCGCACACGGCGCGGTCCGCCGCGTGATAGATAAAGGACCGTAGCGGGTCGCGCACCGGCCGCATCTGCGGCACCGTCAAATCCACCACAACGAGGTCCGCCTTCGCGCGGGGCGCAAGGCGCCCCAGATCATCGCGCATCAGCGCTCTGGCACCGCCGACTGTGGCCGCGTGCAGCAGATCGGCTGTTGTCACCGTCGCGATGTCGCGCGCCGCGATACGGGCGAGTACTGCGGCCTTGCGCATCTCTTCGACGAGATTGTGCGGCGTCGTATCCGTCCCCAGACCCATATTGACGCCGGCCCGGAGGTAATCGCCGAAATTCTCCATAATTTGGCCATAGCGGGCGAATGGCGTCGGGCAATGCGCGACGGAGCAGCTATGATCGGCAATCAATGCCAAGTCGGTTTTGGTCCACCAGCGGATCCACGAATGCGTGTCGAGAAAGAGCGCGTGACCGAGAATGGTGTCCGGACCGAGGATGCCGATCTCGTGCGCCCACTGCACCGGAGTCTTGCCATGGCGCCGGATCAGTTCTTGGACCTCGAGGACGCTCCGCGCGATGTGGACAGTGAACGGGATGCCGCGTTCGCGTGCCGCGGCATGGCTGTCGCGCAACAGCTCGGCAGTGCAATTCTCGATCTGCATCGGCGAAACGACGCCGGAAAGCCGGCCGCTCGGGTGCCGCGCGGCACGCTCGATAACCTCCAGGGCCGTCGCGAGACCTTCTTTGCCGCGCGCCTCGTCCCACGCAAATTTCAACTCGAAATCATTGTCGAGCCGCCAGCGCGCCGACGCAAAACCGGGGGCGAGGAAACCGCGCATGCCGCTCCGGGCGAACAGCTCGATCCAACCGTCCCAAGCCGGTGATATGTCGACAAGCGAGGTGACGCCGCTGAGCAGGAGCTCGCAATAGGCGAATTCGGCGCTCGCCGCGCGAGCTTCGTCGTCCGGCGCAGAGAACGCCTGCGAACGCTCGTAGAGGCCGGTCATGTGCATGTTGCGCACGCCGTGCTCCTCCCGCACTCCACGATAGAGCGGCTCGTGCTCGGGATGCGAATGGATGTCGATGAGCCCCGGCAACACCATCCGGTCGGTACCGTCGATCACCCGGTCGGCGGGCCCCGCGTAATTCGGTGCGATGGAGGTAATCCGGTCATCGGTGAAGGCGACATCGACATTCCGGCGATAGGCATGGCGTCCGGCCGCCTCGTCCCAGGCGATGACCCAAGCGGCGTTGCGGATAATGGTCGTACTCATCCCCTTTTGCTCCTAGATCGATCGCGCCTTTACCGCTATTGCCTGGAGAACGCGGCTCCTCTGCGGGTGTGCCGGGCAAAGCCAATTCCGGTATCTCTCGATTGCCATCATTTCACCGCGCATTTCGGTCTCCCTTACAGGTGATGAGGTGCATCGCGCATCTGTTTTCTTCGATATTTTGTCATGTCGGCCCATTTCGACGTGTCGCTCTTTCCGCCATTTAGAAATGTCGCCGTCGTCGGTCGGATGGCGGGCGGGTTTGGCTAAGGCGGATTGTAGACTACTTGACCGACGCCCCCCTTCG
>JAFASL010000283.1 GCA_019244535.1 Alphaproteobacteria bacterium | reverse complement strand
GCGTGAACCAGGCAGCATGCGGGGTGACGACGAGGCGGCCTTCGAGCCACGGCTCGCGGACGCGGTAGGCGCGCAGCAGCTCCGGGACCGGCTCGACCGGGGGCTCGATGGGCAAAACGTCGAGCCCGGCAGCCGAGATATGGCCGTCGCGCAACAAGGCCAAGAGCGCATCGAGATCGATGATCGGCCCGCGTGCGGTGTTAACGACGACCGCACCCTTGCGGAGCAGCGCCAGCTCGGCGGCGCCGAGCATGCCGCGCGTCTCCGCGGTCAGCGGGGTGTGAACCGACAACGTGTCGGTCTGCCGCAGCAAATCCTCGAGCGTCGCGGCGCGGGCGATGCCGAGCGCCAATTCGGCGCCATTCGGAAGGTGGGGATCGTAGAACATGACCCGGAAGCCGAACGCACGGGCCCGCAAGGCGACGGCCGTGCCAATCCGCCCGAGGCCGATGATGCCGAAGGTCTGTATGCCAAGACGCCGGATCAGCTCGCCCTTGATTGGCCCCCAGGGCGCAGGCGGATTCTGCCGCTGCCGCTCGTGATAGAGGATCACGCCGCGGCGCAATGACAGCGCGAGCGCCATCGCATGGTCGGCGACCTCGGTCGTGCCGTAGTCCGGCACGTTACAGACGAGGATATTGCGGGCCGCCGCAGCAGGCCGCGCAATCTTGTCGTAGCCGACACCCATGCGCACGATCGCGCGCAGGCGAGGAAACCTCTGGATGTCCTCGGGCGTGACCGCGTACCGCATGATCATCAGCCCATCGACCTCCGCGCAGTCGGCCGGGTCGAGGTCGGCGAGAGTCTTGACGGTGCGCCGCAGGATGCGGACTTCAGGCCCGAAGGTCCTGGCTTCGAGGCCGTCGTCCGGGATCTGCCGCTCTTCCGGGTAAAGCACGGTCACGGGCATTGCGAGACCTTCACCGGTTGGCCGAGCGCTGCCGAGCGGACGATCGCTTCGAACGCGGCGACACCGTGCAGGATCTCCTCGGCGGTAATAGGATAAGAGCGCTCGCCCTTGACTGCGGCGGCAAAGCCCTCGAGCTCGGCGGCAAGTCCGTTAAAGCCCTCATATTCGATGATCTCGGGCGGCGAAGCTCTGTGCCGGCCGGTGGGCGGCGGCTCGGTCACCGGCGTAAAGCGGAATTCGAGTTCTGGTGTCGCGAGCTCGACCGAGCCCTTGGTGCCGTAGACCGCAAAGCGGTAGCTCGGCGCTGTGACAAGCGAACAGTAGAGGGTGGCCGACATCCCGTTCGCGAGGCCCAACATGGACCGTCGTCGTGTCTTCAAGCCGCGGCATTACGCGCGGCAGGCTCCTGCAATAGACCTCCTCTATTTTCCCGAACAGATAAATCACCGCGTCCAGATTGTGCACGCCGGTCGCGGTCATCGCTCCAGCCGGCGCTTCCCGCGGATCGGAGCGCCAGTAATCGGGCGGCATTGTGAGCCCGGTCGGCGAGGCCTGCGCGCTTTCGCAATGGCTGAGCGTTCCGAGACGCCCGTCGGCGATCCGCGCTTTCAGCTCGATCATCGCAGGATGAAACCGTCTTGGGAAGGCGACGCCCAGCAGGATTCCGGACCGCGCCACGCCATCGAGCGCCGCTTTGGCGCTCGCCACATCGAGCGTAAACGGCTTTTCCATCAAAACATGCTTGCCCGCCGCCGCGGCCCGCTCAACTTGTGCGCCGTGCTGACTGTGAGGCGTCGCAAACACGACCGCGTCGATCGCCGGGTCGGCGAGGATTTGGCCAAGGTCGTCTTTCAGCGTGATTCCGTTCGCGGCGCAGAACTCTTCGGCGGAGGCGCGGGTCCGCGTACAACCGGCCGTGAAACGGATTGCACTGCTTTTGCCTTGGACGGAATTGACGAGCGTCCGGCCCCAGCGGCCGATGCCCACAATGGCGGCCCGGATCACTTTTTGGCGGCCAGCATGTCGCGCACGCCGCGCAGGGCGAGATAATAGCCCGGCAGCCCGAAGCCGGCGACTATCCCGTGGCTGACCCGCGCGGTCTCGGAAGCCGGGCCGCGCCGGACGGGGTTTGAGATGTGGACCTCGATTGTCGGAAATTTCACCTGCGAGAGTGCTGCGACCAATGCGGGGTATCCGGTCCCAAACGCCGCCGGGTTGAACAATGCCGCGTCGAAGTCCTCGTTCGCTTCGTAGAGTTTGTTGACGACCTCACCCTCGATATTCGAGTGGAAGATCTCGACTTCGATATTGAGCTCCGCGGCGTAACCGCGAATCCGCTCGTCGTATTCGGGCAGGGTCATCGGACCGAAGATCTCCGTCTGCACCTTGCCGCGCATGTTCATTCCCGCCCCGTGCAGCACCAGAACTTTTGGCATGCTGTTCTCCTCGTTCTATCGGCCGAAGATGCTATTTGATCGGCCGATTTGATGACAAGGCGCGCGGCGAGGAGCCGGCAACGCAATTTCCCGGCGAATAGCCACCATTTCGGGTATAATAACCAGCCTGGGGGTGACATGGATCACAGCGCCGATCGAGGGGGACGATGCGGGGCCGATTTTTGGTGAGCGTGTTGTGCGGCACTGCAATCGGGCTGCTTCCGGCAATCCCGGCCGAAGCCGCCTCGAACGCCAAGCCGCAGGTCTCGGCTGAAACTGTCAAACAGGCAATCGAAGGCAGAACCGGAAGCGTGCAATTGATCACCTTCCCAGATACGGGGTGGAGCGCAGTGAGAGTTGTGCGCGGCAAAGCGCCGGCGCGCGGCAAGACCGCGCAGGAGCAGCCGATCGAGAAGGCCGAAACCGCCGAGATCGTCACCTTTGCCGAGCCGCAAAGAGCGCCGGTCAGGATCCTGCGCGGCGACAGCGAGCGCGGGGCCGGCATGTCCGAGAAGGTGCACCCGGCACCCTCAATGACGATGCAGGTGGTGACGTTCGCGAATTTGCCGGACCGATCGGTCAGCATCTTGCGGGGCTCGGGGTTCCAGGCCGCAGCCGAGACCGAATTGTTCGGTCCGGCGTCGAATGCCGATCTCGATCGTGTCGCGTTCGCCGTCGACGGCGCCGAGTCGAGCCACGGGGCGGATCTGCGCATGTGGCGCCCCGAGCCGAGCGGCCCACAGGGGCCGATGCAGGTCACGGCGGCTGCCGCTCTCGATGTCGGCGGCGGCGACCGCTTTGACGTCGCCGAGAACCGAGTGCTCGGCCGCTCTTATCTCGCGCGCATGTACCGGCGTTACGGCAACTGGCCCGACGCGGTTGCGGCCTACAATTGGGGACCGGGAAACCTCGACGCTTGGATCGGCGGGGGGCGCGCCGCCGACAAGCTTCCTTTGATGGTCGAGCGCTACCGAAATCGCGTGTTGCGCGAGGCCGCCGTCGCGGAGCCGGTGCTCACGACGGCAAGCTGGCCAGGTAAATAGTTCGCGCGCTCCTGAGGAGGCATCGCCGGTGCCTCCCCAAGCCGTAGAGCGATCACCGACGTCCTGCAGCGTGGAACCGCCGCGGGCAAGGCCGTCCTTCTAAATTCGCGACGGCCGTCCGCAGCCGGGCCGGTGCTTCGAAATCGGCCTATGCGCGATTGGGCGACAGGATCCTGGTGCTCTCCAAGGAGCGCTCGCCGAAGCCGCCCTCACCCTGAGGCCGAGTACGCGGGTTCCCCGGGATCAGCCGATTGACCCAAGTAGGATGATCAGTTGATCAGCCCGTAAAATTTGGCGGCGTTCTCGCAGGTGATCTTGTGCACGACATCCGTGGGAAGGCCTTCGAACTGCTGTTCAATGTATTTCGAGGATTCCGGCCATACCCCATCGGGATGCGGGTAATCGGAGCCCCACATCAGCGTTTCGACGCCGATTTCGTCGACCAGCCGGGCGCCAATGCGGTCGAACTGGAAGGTCGCGCGGCATTGTCGGCGCCAGTATTCGCTCGGCTTCAATTTCATCAGGTCGCGGAACCGGTCCTCATATTCGAAATCCATGCGGTCGAGCGCGTAGGGCAGCCAACCGATGCCGCTCTCGCCCAAACCGATGCGCAGGTTCGGATAACGCTCGAGCACCCCCGCGCCGATGACCGCGGCGATGATGTTGATCAGATTCATCTGAAAAGCGGCGACGCTGGTAAATTGCGCCTTGCGGCGGAGGTCGCCGCTGAGGCTCTCGCGCACGCTCGCCGGTACCGCCGGGAAGGTATGGAAATGCAGCGGCAATTGCACGTCGTTGACCGCTTTCCAGAGCGGCTCCCAAACCGGGTGCCACATCGGCTCCATGTCCCATGAGCACGACAGCTCGAGGCCTCTGAGGCCGAGCTTGGCGACGCGATAGACCTCCTTTACCGCAGCATCGATGTCGCCATAGGGCAGGCAGGCGAGACCGATCTGGCGATCGGGATAGTGACTGCAAAAGTGTCTCAGCCAGTCGTTGTAGACGCGCAGCATCTCATTGGCTGCTTCGTGGTCGCGAACCCGGGAGGCAACCCCGAGGATCCCAAAAATGATCTCGGCGTCGACTCCGTCGCGATCCATGTCCTTTATCCGCTGATCGGGGTCGCCAGGACGGCGCACGCCGTTCTTGCCATCCTCGTAAAGGCCGGTCTCGGCCATCTTATCGACGCGATAGTTTTGGCCCGGGATGAACTTCCCGCCGACCGAGCCGACGCCGCCGACCAGGCCCATATTGACCCCTGCCTTGGTCGTCCAGCGCGGTCCGTCGGGACCATCCTCTACATAAGGCATCCGCTGTTTCAGATCCCGCTTCGCCTCCGAAACGAACAACTCCGGCGGAAACCAGGGAAGGTCGAGATGGCAATCCGCCGAAATTCTTCTGTATTGCATTGCGCGTCCTCCGCTCGAACCCATCAATCGAACTTTAAAGCCGATGGACGGCTGCAACACTTGATTTTTTCGCGCATCGCACCGCTCAATGCGATAGGGCAATTTTGCGGCAAGACGGTTTGTTGATGGGCGCCATGCTACAGAGCACGTCACGGACCGCGTTAGCGCTGGCGGCGCGGTTTGCCAATCCGGTGACTTCGACCTCTGAGGGAATTCCGCTGCTGATTTGCTGCTCGGGCAGCGGGGGACGGTTTGCTCCTTCACTCGGAGCCAGAGGTGATTTGCGAGGTCCGCTCGTCTGCTGTGCGGGAATAGCCGGGGACGCTAACCGTTCCCTAATCTCGGAGGCGATTAAATAGCGCCGTGCGCTTTCTCGGGCATGCTTTTTGCGCCAAAAGAGCATCGGGCATTGCCCGCGGCGATGGTCGGGATTAGCTATGACCCTTTCGCGATGACAACCTGCGCCGGGTTATGCAAGTAATCAAAAATTGACAGGTCCTCTACGGGATGCCAACAAATATTGCCGCGCCTAATTCGCCGGCACACCCGCCGTTCGCGGTCCTCGATGACCGGCTGCACGACGAGGACATCGAAGAATTCAAGGCGACAGTACTCGCCAAGCTGACATTGGCGGTCGGCAAGGATGCAGCAAACGCGACCGATCGGGACTGGTTCGTATCTACGGCGCTGGCTCTGCGCGACCGCATCATCCACCGCTGGCTGAGAGCCGAGCGCGCCAGCGATGCGAAAGGCCGCAAACGTGTCTATTATTTGTCGTTGGAGTTTTTGATCGGCCGGTTGTTCAACGACGTGGTCGGCAACCTGCGCTGCGGTGAGCTCGTCAGGGTTGCGCTCGGCGACCTTGGGGTAGATCCGGAGCGGATGCGCAGCGCCGAACCGGACGCCGCCCTCGGCAATGGCGGGCTCGGCCGGCTTGCTGCCTGCTTTATGGAAAGCATGGCGAGCCTGGGCATTCCGGGCTGCGGTTATGGCATCCGTTATGATCACGGGCTTTTTCAGCAGGTAATCACAGACGGTTGGCAGCAGGAATATCCCGAACAGTGGCTGTCATTCGGCAATCCCTGGGAATTCGAACGCCCCGAGGTGATCTACGACATTCAGTTCGGCGGCTGGGTCGAGAAGGCGTTTTCCCCTAAAGGGCGACCGCAATCTGTCTGGCATGCGGAAGAGACAATCAAGGCGGTCGCCTACGATACCCCGGTCGTCGGCTGGCGTGGACGGCATGTCAACCCCCTGCGGCTGTGGTCGGCGCGCGCCGTCGATCCGTTGCACCTCGCCGCGTTCAACGAGGGCGATCACATGGGCGCCTTGTCGCCCCAGGCACGCGCCGAAGCGCTTTCCAAGGTCCTCTATCCGGCCGATGATACGGCATCCGGGCGGGAATTGCGGCTCCGCCAGGAATATTTCTTCGTGTCGGCTTCGCTGCAGGATCTTGTGCGTCGCCACACTCGAACATTCGGCAGCATCTATTCGCTTCCCGAACAGGCCGCAATCCAACTGAACGACACGCATCCGAGCGTTGCAATAGCCGAACTGATGCGGATCCTGGTCGATCTGCATAATGTGCCGTGGGATGCAGCGTGGGAAATCATTGTTGCGACGTTCTCGTACACTAACCACACGTTACTGCCGGAGGCATTGGAAAGCTGGCCGGTGCCGTTGTTCGAACGCCTCCTGCCACGACACCTCGAGATAATTTATTCAATCAACGCGCATCACCTCGAAGCGGCCAGGCGGTCGGGACAACTCGACCCGGCTCTCCTGACCGAGCTGTCGTTAATCGATGAAAGTGACGGGCGGCGGGTGAGGATGGGGCACCTTGCCTTTGTCGGCTCGCATCGGGTCAATGGTGTTTCGGTGCTCCACACTGAGTTGATGCGCGATAGCGTCTTCAGTCAGCTGCACCGGCTCTATCCGGGGCGCATCGTGAACAAGACGAACGGCATCTCGTTTCGTCGCTGGCTTCATCGAGCTAATCCCTCGCTCACCCAACTGTTGTGCGAGGTGTGCGGCCGTGCCGTCCTCGACGACCCGGCGGCGTTGGGCCGCCTCGCCGATCATGCCAACGACAAAGCGCTCCAGGAGCGCTTCGCCGCAGTCAAGCGTGCCAATAAGGTGACGCTCGCCCGGACCACCCGAGAGCGCCTTGGGCTGAATATCGACCCGGGCGCGCTGTTCGATGTCCAAATCAAACGTATTCACGAATATAAGCGCCAGCTGCTGAATATTTTGGATGCGATCGCGCGATATCGGGCAATCCTCGCCGACCCGGGCCACGACTGGGTCCCGCGCGTCAAAATCTTCTCCGGAAAGGCAGCGCCGAACTATTCGCGTGCCAAGCTCATAATTAAATTGGCGAATGATGTCGCGCAGGCGATCAACGGCGATCCCCTGGTTGGAGACCGACTGAAGATCGTCTTTCTGCCCAACTACAATGTCAGTCTTGCGGAACTGATTATCCCTTCGGCGGATCTATCCGAACAGATCTCGACGGCCGGGATGGAGGCTTCCGGAACCGGCAACATGAAACTCGCGCTCAACGGCGCCCTGACGATGGGAACATTTGATGGCGCTAATATCGAGATCGGCGAGCGGGTCGGTGAAGAGAACATCTTCATCTTTGGCCTGCGCGCTGAGGGAGTCGCGGAGCGGCGGCGCCGCGGCCTTGATGCGACCGATGTCATCACTGCCTCACCCGCTCTTTCGGAGGTGCTGGAAGCGTTGGCGACCGGCGCCTTTTCTAGCGAAGACCCGCACCGTTTCGCCGCGCTGATTGACCTGCTGAAATACTCAGACCCCTATATGGTTGCTGCCGATTTTGACGGCTATCGCGACGCGCAAGGACGGGTCGACGAGGTCTGGCGATCACGTTCGGAATGGTGCCGGGCGGCTCTTCTCAACATCGCCGGAATGAACTGGTTTTCAGCCGACCGCGCCATAGCCGAATATGCCGACGATATCTGGAGCATCCCGCATTAATTCCGGCTACACCGCCTTGGCGTCCTCAAGGACCATTGCGGCGCATTTTTCGCCGATCATGATCGACGGGGCGTTGGTATTGCCGCCGGGGACTTGCGGCATAATCGAGGCGTCAGCAACGCGCAGCCCTTCCATCCCGTGGACCCGCAGGCGCGGATCGACCACCGCGTCGACCTCGCGCCCCATCCGGCAGGTGCCGACCGGGTGCAGGTTGGAAACGCCGCGTATGCGGATCTCCTCGATCATCTCGGCTTCGCTCTGACACTGGGTGCCGGGCAGGACCTCTTCGCCGACAAACGGCTTCAATGCCGGCTGCGCAGCGATCTTGCGGCTGAGCTTCATACCGTAGATCAGCGCCTGGAAATCGTAGTCGCTCGCCAGGAAATTGAACTGGATCGCCGGCGGCAGGACCGGGTCGGGGCTTTTGATGCGCACCCACCCGCGGCCCTCCGGGCGCAGATGGACCGGGCTGAATGTGAACGCGGAAAACGGATGCGGCTTGATCCCGGTGCGCAGCCGTTCGATAGCGCTCCAGCCGGACATGTTGATCTGCAGATCCGGTTGCTCGAGGCGCGGGTCGGTGCGCACAAGCGCGCCGGCATAGATCCCGGCATTCGACAGGTGCCCCGAGCGGCTGACCGCATATTGCGCCGCCGCTTTGAGCTTGAGTGCGGGGCTCATCGCCATGTCATTGACCGTGACCTTCTGCGGGCAGCGCCATACCAAGTAGGTGTTGAAATGGTCATGAAGGTTTTTGCCAACTCCGGACATGTCGCGGACCACCGGAATACCGAATTGCTGCAATAGATCGCCCGGCCCGAGCCCCGAGAGCTGCAGCAGTTGCGGCGAGCCGTAGACACCGCCGGAGACGACGATCTCACCGCGTGCCCACGCGATCCTCGGGCCACCGGGCGTCTGGTATTCGATCCCGACCGCGCGGCCCCCCTCGAAGAGGATCCGCGTGGCATGTGCATTCGTCGCGATGATCAAGTTCTGGCGGTTGCGCGCCGCGCCGAGATAGGCGCGCGCCGAACTCCAGCGTCGCCGGTTGGTGGTCGTCGTCTGATAATAGCCGACACCCTCCTGACGGGCGCCGTTGAAGTCGTCGTTGGCCGGGATGCCCGCTTCTATCGAGGCCTTGACCATCGCGTCGCCCAGCGGCGAGCGCACAGGGTTCGAAACGTGCAGCGGCCCGCCGACCCCATGAAAATCATCGGCCCCGCGCTCCTGGTCCTCGGCCTTCTTGAAGAACGGCAAAACCGAATCCCAATCCCAACCTTCACAGCCGCGCTGGCGCCAGCCGTCGTAATCGCTGGGGGTACCGCGCATATAGACCATGCCATTGATCGAGCTGGTGCCGCCCAGCACCTTGCCGCGCGGCTGATACAACGTGCGGTTGTTAAGCTCCTTCTCGGGCTCGCTCTCGAACATCCAATTGACGCGCGGGTTGGTGAACGTCTTCGTGTAGCCCAAAGGGATGTGGATCCACGGATTGCTGTCGCGCCCTCCGGCTTCGAGCAACAGCACACAATATCGTCCGGATTCGCTGAGCCGCCCGGCCACCGCGCAGCCGGCCGATCCGGCGCCGGTGACTATGAAATCGAAGGTGTCGTTCGCAGTCGTTGCCATTCTCTATCCCCGAAGATGCGCGCGGAACGATAGCGAAGCCGCCCGGCGTCTGGAAGGGCGGGCTGCTAAGGGTTATCCTAGCTTGTGCCGCCGATCGGCGAGTCCGGTGGCAAATATCACGACGCATTGCCAAAGATCGGGTGCACCACTTGGTCGCCCGGCTGGATGCCGAGTCGCGAAGCAGTCCCGCCATTCAGCTCAATAACGGCTCGGACCGGCGCCGCAGCGGCGATTAGGTCCAGCGATTCCGGCACAGCGCGCTGATGGATATTGACGATACGGCCCTGTGCGTCGACAAACAGCATATCGAGTGGGATCAGTGTGTTGCGCATCCACATTGTCGCCGCCGTCGGTTCCTTGTAGTCGAACAACATCCCGGCGTCCGGCGGCAGGCTCGTCCGGAACATCAGACCTTGCGTCATCTGGGCCGGTGTCTCGGCGAGCTCCACCTTGAACCGGTGCGGTCCGCTCGCGCTGAGAATCGTCAGCTCCGAGCTCGAGAATTTCTGAAGATCCGTGCCATCCGCGGGTCGGAATAGATATATCAGGGCCGACGCCACCATCGGGAGCAATGCACGGCGGGCAATTGGCGGCGGCGTCATCTCTATCTCTTTCGGAAAACCGTTCCGGGCCTGGTTTCCGAGATTTCAAGGCGCGGGTCAACTATGGGGAATATTACCGGCGTTCATTCCTCTGGTGCCGTTCGCCTTGTGGCGGACGCCGGCTGCCGATAGGCTCTCTGGAGCCGGCCGTTATGACCGATACCATCCAGACCGTTTTTGCCGTCACCGCTCTGCTCGGACTGGTCAGCCTGTTGCTGCCGCTCGCCGAGCGGCTGTCGATACCTTATGCCGTCCTGCTTGCCATCTTCGGGATCGCAATCGGTGGCGTCGCCAACCTCCCCCCTGCGGCCCAGCCCGGCAGCATCATTGGCGATGTCGTAAGCTGGCTGCACGATTTCGGGCTAAGCGCGGAATCGCTCCTCTATGTCTTCCTGCCGGCGCTTCTGTTCGAGGCGGCGCTCAACGTCGATGTGAGGCAATTGAGCGACGAGGTCGCGCCGGTTCTCCTGCTGGCCGTCATCGGGGTGATCGTTTGCACATTTGTCGTCGGGCTCGCCCTGTGGCCCATTGCTCCGGTCGGTCTTCTGGCCTGCGTGATCCTTGGTGCGATCATTGCGACCACCGATCCGGTCGCTGTCGTGGCAATCTTTCACGACATCGGTGCG
>JAFASL010000401.1 GCA_019244535.1 Alphaproteobacteria bacterium | reverse complement strand
GGTCGCGGTTGCCGTGAAAATTGATCTGAAAGGCCTCAAGGCCGGTTGCCTCCCGGTAACGCATGAGATCCGCGGTAACCTCGGCGGGGGTGCCGTGCCCGGTCGGCCGCTCCTTACCGGTCGACGGCGCGTTGCCGGTGATGGTGCTGAACTCGACCCGGAAACTCATCCGCGTCGGGATAAGCTCGCGCCCGATCTGGTCACAGGCCTTCCGCAGCGCCACCCGACGCTCGATCAGCCGAGCGATCGGCAGCGGCGTCGGTTGCCATACCGCCGCGAACCGGGCGGCGCGGCGCAGTGCTGCATCGCTGGCGCCGCCGATCCAGATCGGCGGATGCGGCTGCTGCAGCGGTTTCGGGCTGACATGCATGTCGACGAAGGAGACGAACCTACCATCGAACGATACCTTGCCAGGCGCCCAACACGCCTGCCAAAGCCGCAGATATTCGCTGGTGCGCGCGCCACGTTGGTGAAATGGCACTCCGAGCGCAGCGAACTCAGCCTCATTCCACCCAGCCCCCACGCCGACGACAACCCTCCCGCCCGACATGCGGTCGAGCGTCGCCAGCGCCTTCGCGGTGGCAATCGGGTTGCGGTACGGCATTATCAACACCGAGACCCCGACGCCAATGCGGGCCGTGTGCGCGGCGATGAACGACATCGCGACAAACGGGTCGTAGACGTTGGTCCACGGCGCCGAGCGGGCGTCATCGCCGACGACGATATGGTCGTTCACAAAGATCGACTCGAAACCAAGTTCCTCCACCTTCTTCGCCGCGGTGATGATCGCATCGGGCGAGGCTGCGAAGCCGAGGTAGTCGGTATTAGGAGCGCGGGTCGAGAAAAGGAGCGTCATGGCACCTCCAGCCGAGGAACGGTTTCGTCGCCATCCTACTCGAACCCGACAACCGCGTGCGGGATGTAAGGCTCCTCCAATGCCGCGATTTCCTGGGCGGACAGCTTCACGTCGACCGCAGCGATCGCATCATCGAGGTGATGCAGCTTGGTAGCGCCGACAATCGGTGCGGTGATGACCGGCTTCGACAACAGCCAGGCGATTGCAATCTGAGCGCGAGGGATGCCGTGGGTTTTGGCCACCTCCGCGACCCGATCCGCGACCTTTCTGTCCGCTTCATCGGTCTTGGCGAACAGCCGGCCAAACGCCTCGTCGGTTTCGGTGCGGATGCTGGTGTATTCCCAATCCCGGCTGAGCTTGCCACGCGCCTGCGGGCTCCAAGGAATGACCCCGATGCCCTCAGCTTCGCACAGCGGCAGCATCTCGCGTTCCTCCTCCCGGTACAGCAGATTGACAAGGTTCTGCATGCTGACAAAACGGGTCCAGCTGTGCTTCTCAGCGACGCCGAGCGCGCGTGCGAACTGCCAGGCGTGCATTGACGACGCGCCGATGTAGCGCGCCTTGCCGGCTTTAACGATGTCGTGCAGCGCCTCGAGGGTCTCCTCGATTGGCGTGCCATAGTCCCAGCGGTGGATTTGGTAAAGGTCGACATAATCCGTGCCGAGACGCCGCAGGCTGTCATCGATCTCACGCATGATCGCTTTGCGGGACAACCCGGCGCCGTTTGGGCCGGGGCGCATCCGGCCGTAGACCTTGGTTGCGATGACGACCTCGTCACGCCGGGCGAAATCCTTGATCGCCCGGCCGAGGATTTCCTCACTATTGCCCAGGGAGTACCGGTTCGCGGTATCGAAGAAATTGATACCAGCTTCGAGCGCGCGCTTGATGAAAGGCCGGCTCTCCTCCTCGCCCAGCGACCACGCGTGATTGCCCTGGTTCGCCGCGCCGTAGCTCATGCAGCCGAGGCAAATCCGCGAGACCTCCAGACCCGTGCGACCGAGCTTCACAAAGTCCATAAGTTATCTCCTCTCGGGCAGCGCGAAAGGAAGCCGCCCATTGGATCGACGGTTCGGGACCAGATGTTTGCAGTGCTCCACGGCAGCAAGGGAGTGCGGTTATCCCCCGATCCCCGGGCTGGAGGGACTTATAGATAGAGTCTAACCTATCGTGCCGTGGCAACAGCTAGCTCACGGCTGAAGAGCAGCAGGATGAGTGCGCCGATTGCCACGACGACGAAGAGTGTGCCGAAAACATTGTCGCCGAACCGGTATGCGGTTCCATCAGAAAGAGCGCGAGGCCGCCAGCGAAAAGTCGGCCGAATGACTTGCCGGGTACGCCCGCGCCCGCCTAATGCCGTCCGAAACTGCTCTGATAAATACACGCGCATGGCCGTAAAGGCAGACAGCACCCGTGAAACCGAGGATCAGCCCTCTCGTCACCATCGTCACTGATGCAAGATGACCCGCGCGGTGCGCCAGGAGCATCAGAGCAAGGCCCGGCAGCGATCCGGCGAGCGAAAGCGATCGTCCAATGCCGCCCGACGATCTCCATCAAGAACCCGGTGAAACCCTTCCCGAAGAAACTCGCCGCATTCACAATCGAGGTCAGCGCCAAGCTCGCGTCGATCGCAAACCGCTTCAGCGGGCCGCGATCCGAGTTCCCTTGGGGCCCGGCATGCTGGGTCCACTTCGCCCCGCCGGGCCATACCAGCCTTATGGGAAGAACAACAAATCCGCGCTGTTCGGTACCTTTGGACCTCGTGCGCGTGCTCAGGTATCGGCTTGCAAGATGTCTTAGTTCCACATCTCTCGCACCCTGGCCGCCACATTGACCCGGATCCGCGATTGCGGTTGCGGGGACGAAGGAAAAGTACCGGCGCTATGAGTATGGCGCTCGAATACATCAACGATGCCATCAGGGATGAAGCGGCTGCGCATGGACAAAATGTAACCGTCTGCATGCCGATGCTGATGACCGCGAAAAAAACGCATTGGCTGCACCAAGTGGAGATGCTGCCTAGCGCGCGTCATCGCGACGTACAGGAGGCGGCGCTCTTCCTCGATCTGCTCGGGGCTGCCGACTGCCATATCCGAAGGAATGCAGCCGTCGGTGATATTGAGCACGAACACGGCATCCCACTCCTGTCCCTTAGCGGAATGGATTGTCGATAGGACGAGATAATCCTCGTCGAGATGCGGCGCGCGTGCCGCGGCGCTGGTCGCCTCTGGCGGATCCAAGGTTAGCTCGGTCAGAAAATCCGAGCGCGTCCGATAGGTTCCGGCGATCTGCTCCAATTGGTCGAGATCGGCCGTGCGCGCAATGAAATTATCGTATAGCCGCTCAAGGTGCGAGAGATACCATCGGCGGACCACAGCCGCCTGCCCTGCCCAGGGAGTCGCGTTGTCGCGCAGTCCGGAAAGCATGGCACAAAGTTCCCGCCAGTGCGGTTTGGCGGCCGATGGTGCAGGGAACGCGCTCAGCGAAGCGAAATCCCAGCCGGAATTGGAGAGATGCGCGAGGGCCTCTCGCGCCGATGCGGGGCCAACGCCGGGCAACAATTGCAGCACGCGAAATGCAGCGACCGCGTCCCTCGGGTTCTCGATCCAACGCAGCACACAGATCAGGTCCTTGACGTGCGCCGCCTCAAGGAATTTGAGGCCGCCGTATTTGACGAACGGGATGTTCCGGCGAGCAAGTTCGACCTCAAGCTGGTCGCTATGGTGGCCCGCACGGAACAGCACCGCCTGCCGCTTCAAGTCGATGCCTGCTTCGCGGTATTCCAAAACGCGCTCGACGACATACTCGACCTGTGCTGATTCGTCAGCCGCCATAACGAGCTGCGGCCGCTCCTCGGACGGTTTGTCTGAGAAGAGCTGCTTGTGGAACCCTTCGGTCGCTTGCGCAATAACTGCGTTACAGGCATCCAGTATCGGCTCTGTCGATCGATAGTTCTGTTCCAGCGTGATCACTTGCGCCGGCGGCGTGAACTGCTTTGGGAAGTCCAAAATGTTCCGCACGGTGGCGGCCCGGAACGAGTAGATCGATTGCGCGTCGTCGCCAACGACGGCCAGGCCGCGACCATCGGGCTTCATGCTCATCACAATCCGCGCCTGCAGCGCGTTCGTGTCCTGATACTCGTCAACTAGGACATGGTCGAACTGGTCTCCGACGAGCCGTGCAAGCGAGGGCTCCTCCATCATATCGGCCCAATAGAGAAGCAAATCGTCATAGTCGAGGACGTTGTCGCGTTGCTTTGCTTCCACGTAGCCGCGAAACAGCTCTTTCAATTCACCTTCCCATTCCGTACACCAGGGGAAGGCGTTCTCCAGTCGGCGCTCAGTGGGCAAAACGCATTCAGCGTGTGCGAATAGATCGCGAGGCATGTTTCCTTCCGCGGAAAACGCGCCTCTTTCTTCGCCAGCCCAAGGTCGTTGCGAACGAGGTTGTGGCAGTCCGCCGAATCGGCACG
>JAFASL010000394.1 GCA_019244535.1 Alphaproteobacteria bacterium | reverse complement strand
CTTGTTGGCGTTGAACAACAAAAAGAACAGGCTGTCGCTGTCCTCCCGGTCGCGCATGTTGCGGCGCGCCACATCGCCGCCTTTCGGCTCTTCGAGCTTGATCACGTCGGCGCCGAAAAACCCCAGCATCTGCGCGCAGGCCGGCCCCGCCTGGTTGTGCGTCATGTCAACGATGCGGATGCCCGACAGCGCCTTGTCCATGCTCATCCTCCCGACAGAAGACCCCTCCGGGGCGGTTAGAGAAAGTCGCGGACGCGTTCGAGTTCTTCGAGCGCGCCGGCGGGCGAAACCACCAGAACCTCGTCGAAGCCGATCCGCTCGAGACGCTTCAGCCTCTGGCGCGCGTCATCGGGCAAGCAGACGAGCGAGACCTTGGCGCGCTCGGCAAGACTGCCGGCTTCCGCCCGGCCGCTGAGATCGACCACGACATTGGCCAAAACGGCGTTGGCGCCGCCGGCCTCGCGGTAGAGGCGCATGCCGTTTTCGAGATCCTCCCAGCTGCTGTAGAGGCCCGAGGCGAGCCAGCCCTGGCACTGCTTCGCGGCATAGGTGATCCAGCGCGGGTTGCGCCACGCGCCGAGCAATACGGGCGGGCCGCCCTCGGATCCCGGCCACGGCGACAACACACCGCCATTGACCGGCTCGCCGCGCCAGGCCCGCCGCATCGTTTCCAGCGAGCTCATCAGAGTTCGGAAGCGCTTGTCGTAGTCGGCGCCGAGGAGCTCGAAATCCGCCCGCGTCGATCCGCTGCCGACACCGAGACGCAGGCGGCCGCCCGACACCGCCTGGACCGATTGCACGCGATGCGCGAGCTCGATCGGGTTGCGCAATGAGACTTGCAGCACCGCGGTGCCGAGCTCGACCCGTTCGGTCGCGGCGGACAGGACGCCGAGCGCGACCAGCGGGTCGAGGGTCGGCCACCCGCGCCCGAGCGAGTCGGTGACCCAGAGTCCCGGAAACCCCTTCTTTTCGATACGGCGAGCGTAGTCGACGATGCGGCCGAGCGGCCGGTCGCGCGGCTCGGTACTCGGCCGCAAAAAGGTCACGACGCTCAGCCGCATCGCCGCCCGCCCATCGGCAACCAAAATGACACGACCCACTCCCCTTTCGATCCGTCTGGCCGGCAACAATGCATCGATCCTCGGCGAGCGCCAACTGCCGAATAGCGCTCCGCCGGTACTCCCGTTTGCGTGCCGCCGCATCCCGCGGCATGCTCCGGCCGCTAGAGCGGTGCGGAGGGACAGCAATGAACAGAAGGCGATCGACAGGGAGCGCCACCGAAGCAGCCGCAGGAAACGGGCTTCTCGATCGCCGGTCACTGCTCGCCGCCGGCGCGGGGAGCGTCGGGTTAGCCGGCGCTCCCTCTGCTTTAGGCGCCGCAGACCTCTCCATCGAGCCGTGGATGCGGGAGCCGGGCTCGCCCTTCACCGGCTACGGGCAGCCCTCTCGGTTCGAATCCAAGACCGTCAGGACCTCAGCCAGCGCACCGGGCACGACCGGCGCCGGGGCGTCGCGCACGCCGCTGCAGCGGCTCAACGGCACGATCACCCCGAACGGCCTCCATTTCGAGCGCCATCACTCCGGCATCCCCGACATCGACCCGGATGCTCACCGGCTGCTGATCCACGGCCTCGTCAACCGGCCATTGTTATTCACGCTGGAGGCGCTCGCCCGCTACCCGATGGAAACCCGCATCGCCTTCATCGAATGCGGCGGCAACAGCGGCGCGCTCTACCAGAAGGAGGCGGCGCAACTCGACCTGCAGGCGAGCCACGGCCTGCTCTCCTGCGCCGAGTGGACCGGGGTCAGGCTCGCGCTATTGCTCGAGGAGGCCGGCATTGAGCCGCAAGCGCGGTGGCTGCTCGCCGAGGGCGCCGACGCCGCCGGCATGAGCCGCAGCGTTCCGATCAAGGCGGCCGACGAGGCACTGGTAGCGCTCTACCAGAATGGCGAGCGAGTGCGCCCATCGAACGGCTATCCGATGCGCCTGTTGTTGCCGGGGTATGAAGGCAACATGAACGTCAAATGGCTGCGGCGGATCAAAGCCACCGAAGGGCCGACGATGACCAAGGATGAGACATCCAAATATACGATCCTGCTGCCGAGCGGTAAGTCCTTGCAATTTGTCTTCCCGATCGAAACTAAATCCGTGATCGCCTATCCGTCGCCGGGCATCACATTGCCGGGCGCGGGGATATATGAGATCTCGGGTCTTGCCTGGTCGGGCTACGGCAAGATCAGCCAGGTCGAGGTCTCGGCCGACGGCGGCAAGAGCTGGGCGCCTGCGGCGCTGCGGGAGCCGGTCCTACCAAAGGCGCTGACCCGCTTCCGCCTGCCGTGGCGGTGGGATGGCGGGCCGGCGGTGTTGCAGAGCCGCGCGACCGACGGCTCCGGGTATGTCCAGCCGACGCGGGACGCGTTGATCACCGAACGCGGCAGCAGAGCGACCTATCACTTCAACGGTATTACCAGCTGGGCCGTGGGGGAGCACGGGGAGGTCCGGCATGTCTACGCCTAGCTCGATGATCGCCGCCGCGATCATTGCCCTGCTATCGACGACCGCGCTCGCGGAAACCCCTGACCAGGGCCGGCCCGCCGCACCCGAAGAAATCGCATTGTGGGACACAAGCATTGGCCCCGACGGCGCCGGTCTGCCGCCCGGCAGTGGAACCCCGCAACAGGGCGAGGCTGTGTATGCCGCAAGATGCCTGCCGTGCCACGGTGAGAAGGGGGCCGGCAAGCCCAACGATCAGCTGGTCGGCGGGCTCGGGACGTTGGCCGGAGACCAGGCCGCGGTGAAAACGGTGGGCAGCTTCTGGCCGTACGCGACGACGTTGTTCGATTACGTGCGCCGCGCGATGCCCTTCAATGCTCCGAAATCCCTCAGCGACGACGAAGTCTACGCGGTCTGCGCCTATATTCTCCGGCTAAACGGCATCATCGAGGAACGCGCCGTAATGAGCGCGCAGACCTTGCCAAAGGTGCAGATGCCGAACCGCGACGGCTTCATGCCGTTCTCCCGGCAGAAATAGACACTCGCGATTTCTGATGCGTCTTGCCCTCGTTCCGCTGTCGATTTCCAACCGTCGCAAGCTCGCCTCGATTCTGTTGGCGGTAGTGATATTTGCGGCGCTCGCTGGCTTTGCGGCGAGCGCCAACGGGCGTCCTGTCACCTTCGCCATCCTCGATGCCATTTTTGTCGGCGCCGGGGTCGGTCTTTTCGAGCAGTTTTATGTTCAAAGCCTGCGCGGCCGTTGGATCCGCAGCATTCATCCACTGCGCGCGATCCTCGTCTACACCATTGTCGTGGTCATACTCTTCCTTGTCGCCATCCATTTTACGCATTTATTGCTTCTGCCGGCTTATGGCCGGGGCGTCCCCTATAGCAAATTACCGATAATGCTCCCGGTAGTTATCGCTTTTTCAGTCATCGGCATCGTCGTAATGCGAACCATCCATTTCATCGGCATCGAGACCCTCTTTCACCTCACGCTCGGCACCTATCACCGGCCGGTGCTGCAAGAGAAGGTCCTCGTTTTTCTCGACATTAACAATTTTACCGGGCTTGCCGAAGAGCTCGGTGCGGTTCGCACAAAAGCCATGGTCGGAAAGTTTCTTTTCGATATCTCCGAGCCGATCACCGACCACGGCGGCGAGATCTACCTCTACAAGGGCGACGGTTTGATTGCGCTGTGGGATTGGCGCGAGGCGATCAGGGGCAACAGGATCTTGCGGGCAATCGACGCCGTGTTCGCTACGATTGCCCGAGAGCGGCGCGAGTATCTCGAGCAGTTCGGTATTGTCCCCTCCTTCCGGATCGGGGTCCATGGCGGCGAGGTCGTGGTCAGTGAGCAGGGTGACACCAAGCGCGCGATCGGGGTCTATGGCAGCACGATCAATATCGCGGCGCGCATGGAGGAGGTGGCGAAAGAACATAAAGTCAAGTGTGCGATTTCTGGAGCCGTCGCACAGGCCCTGCTTGACGAGGAGCAACTGATTTTGATCGGCAGGGAAAAAGTCAGGGGAAGCACCACAGAAATCCCGATTTATGAGTATCGGGTCGCCGCCGACGAATACGCCGCGACGGGCGGGCCCACCCGGTGCGAGGCTCGGTCCGGGAGCGCGGGAATTCCAGTGTGAAGTAAAAGCATAGTTAAGCCGGCCAGAACGTCCTCAGTCGAAAAGCTACGCCCTCTTCCGCGAGC
>JAFASL010000367.1 GCA_019244535.1 Alphaproteobacteria bacterium | reverse complement strand
CCGGATAACCCTGCTGTTGCTCGCCTCAGGACCCGGCTCGACCCCGGCCGCCCGGCAATCGCGATGGCGGCACACAATCCGCTTGCGGCGAAGCTCGCTGCGGCAGCCGGGTTCGATGCAGTCTGGGGCAGCGGCTTCGAGCTATCCGCTTCCTATGCGGTGCCGGACGCCAGCATCCTGTCGGTCGATACGCATCTCGAGCTGATGCGGGCGATCGGCGAGGTGCAGGACGCGCCGGTAGTTGCCGACCTCGACACCGGCTACGGCAATGCGGTCAACGTCGCTTATCTGGTGCCGCGCTACGCGGCAGCCGGCGCTGCGGCGGTCGTCATCGAGGACAAGACCTTCCCAAAGGACAGCAGTCTTCGCCCCGGCGGCCGTCAGGTGCTGATCCCCGCGGCGGAGTTTCAGGGCAAGATCGAGGCGGCTCGGAGTCCCGGCGGTCCGCTGGTTATATCGCGAACCGAGGCGCTGATTGCCGGGCTCGGCCTAGCCGAGGCATTGCGGCGGGGTGCGGCCTACGCCGAGGCGGGCGCGGACGCTGTGCTGATCCACAGCAAGGAGAAGACTCCCGGCGAGATCCTCCAATTCTGTGATGCTTGGTGCGGTACGGTGCCATTGGTGCTGGTGCCGACCGCTTACCCCCAGCTCTCTTTCGCGGAAATCGCGGCATTGCGTAAAGTCGGGCTGATCATCTGCGCGAATCACGCGATCCGCGCGGCAGTCGCGGCGATGCGGGTGACCTTCGGCCGCATTCTCGCCGAAGGCGGCATTGCCGGGGTCGAGGGCAACATCGCCACGGTCGCCGAAATCTTCGATCTGCAGGGCGACGGGCGGATGCGCGAACTGGAACGCCGCTTTCTGCGATGAGCGAATTGACGCTCGCAGCCAGACACTTCTAGCCTGGAGCCGGTTTCTCACAGGAGATCGACTCATGGCCAAGATCGAGCAATACGCCGCCCGCGGGGTTTTTGATCCGCCAACCTATTCGCAGGCCGTCAAGGTGACCGGCGGCGAGACCATTCTCTATCTCGCCGGCCAGGTGGCGTACGACCACAACGGCAATGCCGAGCATGCCGGCGACTTCAAGTCGCAAGCGCGGGCAGCTTTGCAGGCAGTAAAAGCTCAGGTCGAAGCTGGCGGCGGCACAATGGCGAATATCGTCAAGGTCAATACATACCTGACTGATATTCGCCACCGCGCCGAGTATGCGGCGATCCGTGAGGAATTCTTCGGCCGGAAGATGCCGGCCTCTACGCTGGTCGCGGTATCGGCGCTCGCCCAGCCCGAATTCCTGATCGAGATCGAGGCGATCGCGGTGATCTAAATTCGGCGCAATACCGGGCCGAGGCCCCAGGCCAGAGGCAAGGTGAAGAACACGACGCCGGCAATCAGCGTCATCATGACCGGCACGCCGACCGCATCGCTCGCCAATCCATAAAGCACCGGGGACAGCGCGCCGGCGCCGATCACCGCGGTGTAGAAGATGCTGAAGGCGCGCTGGCGCCGTTCGGGCGCTACCAGTTCGGGCACGGTACCGTAGAGCACCGAGGAGGTGCCGTTGAGGGCGATGCCGATCAACGGCAACACCGCCAGCCCAGCCGTCAATGGCAATGGCAGCAGTGCGAGGATACCTACCGCGGTCAGCCCCTCGGTGATGAAGACCGCGCGAACCACTCCGAGGCGGGCGCCGAGAAAACCGCAGACCAGCTTGCCGGCGGCGCCGCCGGCAAAAACCAGGGTCAGTGCGATGCCGATCACCGGCAGTCCGGCGCCCTTCATGCGGAGCAAAAATGGAAGGAACGTCAAAAAGCCCATGCGGGTCGCACTGTCGATGACGCCGATCGACAGCAGCAACGGGAAGCCCCGGCCGGCAGACCAGGAAGCGGGAGCTCCGGCCGCAATATTCTCGCGGGCAGCGCCGGCTGACGGCACCCGCGCCAACAGCACCAACGCGGCCCCGGCAAACCCGATAATCCCGAGTATCACGGCAGCCGAGCGCCATGGCAGCAACGCGACCAGCCCCGCGGTAACGGCGGGCAGCGCCATCTTGCCGAGGTCGCCGGAAAAGTTGTAGCCGGCGAGGGCCGCCCGCGAGCGCGATCCCGCGAACGCGTGGGCAACGAGGTTGGCGGCTATGGGATGCTGAGCGCTCGACCCAAGACCGCCAAGGACAAGTGCGACCGTCAGCATTGCGAAGCCGGCACTGATCCCGGCCATCATATAGCCGAGCCCGGCGAGCGCAGTGCCGAGCGCCAGCACAAGGGGACCGCCGAAACGGTTGGCGAGCCCTCCGGCAGGCAGTTGAAAGCCCGCCATCGCGCCAGCATAGACCGCCCGCAACGCGCCCACTTCGGCATAGCCCAGGCCGAACTCCACCTGCCACAATGGCAGGAGCACATAGAGCAGGTCGGTGAAGCCGTCATGCAGCGCGTGAGCTCCGCAGGCAACCACCATCGTGCGGCGTTCGGTGGCCGCCGAAATCCTGTCCGCCGCGCCTATCGTAATTTGAGACACTAGCCCATCGATGCTTATCGAGATCACAACATCGGCCAGAGAAGACAATTGTTTCGAATTTATGACGAGAGCTGCGTAGTGCAGGAGTGACGCAGTCTCGAGCCGTGGCCCTCACGGGCGAGCGTCGAATATCCCGCCCGGTTCGGGCCAGGTCTGGCGAGCACGGGCATCGCTATGGCAGTCAGCGATGGACGGGGCGCGATGGCCGGCGCGGCAACGACGGCACGTCCGCGTTCGGCTTGTAGCCATCGGTATCGTATCGCACGCCCGCCACCACCACTACTGAGCTCACCAGTTTGGGCCGAGTAGGCTAATGTCCCCGACTAATAACCGCGTTGCCAATCGATCACGTTGCGCATTGGGCGGCCGTCAAGGTAGGCGCGCAGGTTGTCGCAGAACAGGTCGATGCCGCCGTGGCGGTCCTCATCGCTGGCCCCCGACACGTGCGGCGTAATCAGCACTCTCGGGTCGGACCACAGCCGGGCTGGTGGCAGGTGCTCGAATTCGCCGACATAGACGTCGAGCACGACGCCGCGCAGATGGCCGCGGTCGAGCGCCTCAGCGAGCGCATCCTCGTCGACGATCTCACCGCGCGCGACATTGACCAGCACGCTTCCCGCCTTCATCAGTGCAAAGCGGGCGCTGTCGAACAGCCGGTTCGTTTCCGGGGTCCACTGACAGCAAATCACGACAAAATCGCTGTCCGGCAAAAACCGATCGAGGTCCGCGGCACCTGCCAATTCGCTGAACCCAGCGGGCACCGGTTCGTTCGGTCGCGGGTTGCGTTGGGTCCCGACAACCCGCATGCCGATTGCCGCGCAGAGTCGACCGACATCGCGCCCAATGCCGCCCGCGCCCACGACGCAGGCGGTCTTGCCCTCGATCAGCAGGGGCCGATAGGCGCGGTGGTCGAAACCAGCGGCGCTGCGGTCGAGGATGGCGCGGTCGAGGTTTTTTGCGAAATGCAGGATGCCGGCAAGCGCATATTCTGCCATCGCCAGGGTGCTGCCGACGCCGCGCGAGGTCGTGACGATGACGTCGCTACCCCACAGATCGCCGCGCAGCAGATTGCTGGCCCCGGCGGGCCGTTGATGAAACCATTTGAGCCGCCGCGCCCGCGCCCGCAGATCGAGCGGAAACGGCCAGCCGCCGAGAACCACTTCCGCCTCGGCGAGCAGGCGGTCGCGCTCCTCGCGCGTCCCCGCCCCGTCAGAGCCGGCCCGCAGATAGCGCGAAGAGGTATAGGCGGGCCAGGTCGCGCGATACTCGCCGTCGAACCAGCCCCCGGCATCGGTCAATCGAACGCTCGGATCGACCGACTCGATCTTTGCCCGATCCGCGGCGCCGAGGCGCTGGATTGCTAGAACCTCGATCCTTTCCACGCACGCTTCTCCGAACCGTTGTCAGCACCGCCTCCCACGATAACGTCCGGAGGGAGGCTTGTCCCATCGGCATCGCGACACCTATGCTGGGCAGGCGATTTCGCTGAAGGAGGGTTGGATGAAGCAGGGACACCGGTTTGTCGATTGCGACATGCACATCATGGAGCCGCCGGACCTGTTCGACAAATACCTGGACCCGGCCTTCAAGCATCGCATCACGTCCTCGATGCGGCGCAGCGACGGCGGACCCACCGGCATGCGCGGCCGGCCGCTGTGGTTCTTCGACGGCACGCCGACCAGCAATGACGGCAACATCTCGCAATATAACCGCACACGCGGGCCGCTCGTGTCCAAACGCGCGAACACCAAGGTGATGTTCGCAGTCGAGCGGGGCTACGACGCCGAGGCGCAGGTCATCGGCATGGAAATGGAGGGCATCGATATGGCCGTGCTGTTCCCGACCGCGGGTCTGTCGTTTCTCGCGCGGGACAATATGGACCCGCAATTCTCCGCAGCGATCTGCCGGGCCTACAACGACTGGCTGCACGATTTCGTGCAGCACAGTCCCGACCAATTGAAAATGGCGGCGATGCTGCCGGTCCACGATGTCAACCTCGCCTGCCAGGAGCTCTACCGTTGCGTCAAGGAATACGGCGCGGTCGGTGCCTTCGTGCGGCCCAATTACGTCAACGGCCGTTACTGGCATTCGAGTTACTGGGACCCGCTCTATAGCTTATTGCAGGACCTCAATATCCCGCTATGCTTTCATGAGGGCACCGGGTCCTACTATTCGACGATCGAGCCGCGTTTTGGCGAGAACCGCTTCATGCGCCATGTCGCCAGTCATTCGACTGAGATGCAATTGGCGCTGATTGCGCTGATGCTCGGCGGCATCTTCGAATTCTATCCGCGGCTGCGAGTCGCTTTCCTCGAAGCACAGAGCTGGTGGGTCCCGGGGTTGCTGGGCCGCATCGAATGGGATCTGCGCCAGCACCATGACGCCGATGCGCCCTATCTGAAATTGTCTCCCCTCGAATATTGGCAGCGCAACTGCTTCTCGGCGATCGAGAGCGGCGAGCGCGAGGTCGGTGCCACCGTCGAATTGCTCGGCGGCGCCGACAATATCTGCGTATCTAGCGATTTCCCGCATTTCGACTCGAGCTTCCCCGAGGTGTCGACCCGGGTATTGACCAACTCAAGTATTACGCCCGAGATCGGCGGCAAGATCCTGAGCGGTGGCGCTCGCCTCTACGGCTTCACCGAAAGCGATTTCGACAAAGCAGATGCCGCCGCAAAACGGCGCGACAACATCGCGGCGGGGGCGCGGGCGTAGCCACCTCGCTCCTCCGGATTTGCCAATGCCCTGTCCGCCCGATGGCGGGGGGAGAGGGAGGGGACCCGTCGCGCGAGCGACGGGGAGGGTGAGGTGGGTACGCCGCAGCTCTGATGTGAGGGTTCCCCCACCTCACCCCGACCCTCTCCGCCTCCGAGGGCGGAGAGGGAGAGGTCCTTGCGCGGCGGGGCGCGCTAGGCGACGCGCTCGTACGGGAAGCGCTGGACCTTATCCATGTTCTTGCCTTCGATGCGGATCAGCCGGGTCGGGCCGTCGCGGCGCGGCGAGTGCAGGTCGCCTTCGTTGTAGAGGTAGGCTGCGCCGGGTTTGAGCGTGTAGTCCTTGATGCGTCGTGCTTTGCCCGGCTTGCCTTCGCCGGGGCGGGCTACCGGTTCGTAATCGGTCATCACGGTTTCGCCGCGCGCCTGGCCATAGATGGCCCAGGAGGGGCCGTGATCGTGCGGGTGGCTGTCCTTGGCGCCGTGGTAGACATGGCCGAGGATGCAGAAGCCGAGCTCGGGGTCCTCGTACAGCACCTTGCGCTCGGGAACGTCGTCGCCGAGATGCGTGTTGATGAAATCCTCGTCCTTCAGCACTTGCTGAACCAACGCGCACACCTGCTTGCGTCCCTCGACACCCGGATCTTGTTTGAGGATCCGACGACACTCCGACGAAAACTGCTCGAGGCTATACCCCATCTGACTGGCTCCCTAGTGGCTTCCGCAACCGACCCACGATCGTAACCCGAACCGGGAGCCGAACCAAGGCGGGTAAGCTGAGCTGCTTGACTTGCCGTTCGCGCGGACCTCACTCTCGCCGCCAACAGCCGCCCGGTTTAGGCTTTAGGGAGGAAATGTACAGCTACATTATTCGTCGGTTGGCGTTTGGAGCGCTGACCGTAATCGGCGTCTCGATAATCGTGTTCGTGGTGCTCCGGATACTGCCGGGAGACCCGCTCGTCGCCATTTTTGGAGCCGAGGGTTTCACCAAGCTCAGCGAAGCGGAGCGCGCCCGCTACATGGCCGACCTCGGGCTCAGCGACCCGCTCGCCCTGCAATACTTGCGCTGGGTGGGTGACATCGTCCGCGGCAATTTCGGCCGGTCGTTCTTCCGCGCCGAAAGCGTCGGCGAAATGATCATGCGGCGGGGGCCGCTGACAGCCGAAATCGCCGTGCTTTCCGTAATCCTCTCGTGGCTCGTTGGGGTACCGGTCGCGATCGTCAGTGCGCTGCGGCCCAATAGTCTCGGCGACAATGTCTCACGCTTTCTCAGCATCCTTTTTCTGGCAATTCCAGGCTTCTGGCTCGGGATGCTGATCGTGCTCGTCGCGCTGTTTGCATTCGGCTATCGGGCGCCGCTGACTGCTCCGCGGCTGATGGCCGACCCATGGGGAAATCTGCAGGTCGTGATCGGGCCGGCCGTGGTTCTCGGGCTCGGCCAGGCCGCCTATATCGCCCGCATGGCCCGCTCCAGCCTGTTGGAGGTGATCCGCGAGGATTATGTGCGCACTGCCCGCGCCAAGGGGCTGAGCCGGCGGCCTGTGATCACCTTCCATGCCCTGCCCAATGCGCTGCTGCCGGTGATTACCCTCTCGGGCATTCTGCTCGGCTTTGTGCTCGCCGGCTCGATACCGGTGGAACGCGCCTTCGGGACCCCGGGTCTCGGTTACGCGATGTTTACGGCAGTCAGCGAGCGCGACGTCTTCGTGATGCAGAACCTCGTGTTCCTTTACGCCGTAGTCTTTGTGCTCTTGAACATACTGATCGACCTGACGATCGCCTGGCTGGACCCGAGGATCCGCTATCGATGACGGTTACTGAGCCCGAGACCGCCTATCCGGTAGAGCCGGCCGCCCCGCGGGTCGAAAGCTCCCCGTTGCGGCGCACCGGGAGTGGCTTGCGCAATTTCATCCGACGCGCACCGCTGTCGGCCTTTTGGGGGTGCATCGCAGCGGCGATCATCGTCATAGCTGTGGCAGCGCCGGTTTTGGTGCCTTACGAACCATTGAAGTCTGACTTCCGGGCAATGTCCAAGCCGCCGAACGAGCGGCATTATTTCGGCACCGACCAGATCGGGCGGGATGTGCTGAGCCGGGTCATCTACGGCAGCCGGGCGTCTTTGACCGTTGCGCTCGGAGCCGTGCTTTTCGGTACGACTCTTGGCGCATTATGGGGGCTCGCCAGCGGCTATTTCGGCGGGCGCTTCGATATCGTCAGCCAGCGGATCATCGAATTCCTGCAATCCTTC
>JAFASL010000292.1 GCA_019244535.1 Alphaproteobacteria bacterium | reverse complement strand
TGCTGACCGGCTCGCTGACCGATTACTGCATTGCGCGCGCTGAAGATCTCCCGGCGATTGAGTTCGCTTACAATGTGGTGCCGTGCCGCACGAATCCGCTCGGCGTGAAAGGGGCCGGCGAAGCCGGAGCGATCGGCTCTCCGCCGGCGCTGGTCAATGCGGTCGTTGATGCGCTCGCCGAACTCGGCATCGCGCATCTCGACATGCCGTTGACGCCGGAACGCGTGTGGCGTGCGATCCGTGCAGCCGAGTCACGGAAAGCGGCATGACCGCGAGCCGCGAACAGCTGCTCGAGGTTGCGCGGCGTGCCGCGCTCGCCGCCGGCGACACAATCCTCAAAGTGTATTCGACGGCGTTCGATGTTCGGCTGAAGGCCGACAACACGCCGGTCTGCGAAGCCGATCTCGCTTCCGAGCGGGTCATCGTCGCCATGTTGAGCGAGGCCTTCCCGGACGTTCCAATCGCCTCTGAGGAACTGGTCGAGGCAGAGGGCCTGCCCGCTTGCTCTGCGCGGTTCTGGCTGGTGGACCCGCTCGACGGGACTAAGGAGTTCATCGCGAGAAACGGCGAGTTCGCCGTCCTCATTGCACTGATCGAAGATGGCACCCCGGTGCTCGGTGTTATCCACGCCCCGGCGCTCGGAATCACCTATGCCGCGTGCGGGCCGGGAACGGCGACCCGACACAAGAGCGGCCACCCGCCCGAGCGGATCAGTGCGTGCATTCCGAGCCGGGACGGGCTCGTCGTGATTCACAGCCGGTCGCACGAGAACAGCCGTCGTCTCGCCGAATTCCTCCAGAGCTACCCGGTGCGCGAGCGCAAGAAATGCGGTAGCGCCCTCAAATTCGGTGTCATCGCCGCCGGCGGAGCCGACCTTTACCCGCGCTTCGGCACGACGATGGAATGGGACACCGCCGCCGGCCAGGCAATCTTGGAATCCGCCGGCGGCAGCGTCGAAACCCTCGCCGGCACGCCGCTTCGCTACGGCAAGCCCGGCCTCAAGAACGACGGCTTTCTCGCCTGGGGCCGGCAAGCCTGATCGAGGTTTAGGTTGGGGATGATCCCCGACCGCGGCGCGCGAGTTCGGCGACCAGCTTCCCGATCAGAGGCTGATCACGTTGTTCGCGGGGGATCTGAATCCGCATCTCGTCCAGCACTCGGCCGGGGGCCGCGGATAACAGCAGGATGCGGTCCGCGAGCATGACGGCCTCGGCCGCATCATGGGTCACGAATAACACCGTCGCCGGCCGAGTCGCGACGAGGTGGAGCAGCAGGGCCCGCAAACGGTCGGCGGCGGCAACGTCGAGCGACACAAAAGGCTCGTCGAGCAGCAACAGATCTGGGTTGATCGCGAAGGCGCGAGCAAGCGCGGCGCGACGTGCCATGCCGCCGGACAGCCGCGACGGATAGAAATCGGCCGACTCGGCCAATCCCACGTCGCCGAGCAGCACTTGGACAACTGCGGGATCGGCGCCGCGCCGCAGCACCACTTCGAGGTTCTGACGGACAGTACGCCACGGCAGCAGCCGCGGGGCCTGAAAGACATAGCCGATGCGGGGAGCGCGATCGCCGTCAAAGCGAACACTCCCGGAGAAGCTGTGGTCGATCCCGGCGATGATGTTGAGCAAGGTCGATTTGCCGCAGCCCGAGGGACCGAAGAGCGCGCAAAACTCGTTTGGCGGAATGCGCGCGTCCAGCCCTTTAATCGCAGTCACCGCGCTATGGCCGCGTTCTGCCGGGTACTGCTTTTCCTCAATACACAGCGTAATCCCCGTGCTCACTGCCGCCATCTCAGCAAACCGCGCTCGAGTGGCAGCAGAATGCACCACTCGATGGTGAGAACCACTGCTACGAATGCCAGTGAGTACGCGATCAGCCGTTTGATATCGAAGAGCTGGAAAAAGACCTGGATTTCGTAGCCGATGCCGTCGGGGCGCCCGAGCAGCTCGACGACCAGCACGATTTTCCAAATCAGGGCCAGACCCGAGCGCGCCGCGACTAACAGATAGGGCAAGAGCTGGGGCAGAATGACATGGCGCAAGGTGCGCCATGCGTCGAGGCGAAAGCTGCGGGCCATCCCGGCCAGATCGCGATCAAGGGCACGGGTCCCTTCGCGCAATGTCACGACCACGGCCGGCAATTTACTGAGCGCCACCGCGGTGATCGCCGCTGCCTCGGTGAGCCCCAGCCAAACGTAAAGAAGGACTGCAATCACCAGGGCCGGAAGGTTGAGGAAGAGCACGATCCAGCTGTCGAACAAGACATCGACGGATCGGACGAGACCCATAGCTATTCCAATGACGGTCCCGGCCAGCATCGCCGCGGCGAAAGCTATTGCAACGCGCAACAAGGTAGCCGCGAGATCGTGCAGAAGCTTGCCCTCGACGATCTCGTAAAACAGCGTGTCGAGGACCGCTCCCGCTCCAGGAAACAGCCGATTTTGGATCAGGCGGGCTGCTGCCTCCCAGACCGCTAAGAACAGCAGCAGCGAGATCGCCCGCCCGGCAATCGCGGCCGAAAACCGCGCCATACGCCCGCTCTAAAAGTTCATTTCGGCAAGAAACGTTCCTGGCGCCAACTCCCGGCTCGGCCCGACGAGCGCCGAACCGCCGATTTCCGCAAGAAGGCGATACAGCCGCGCCGCCGCATTTATCTCCTCCGCGGTCCAGTGCCGGGGAATACCTTGGCGGTACGCATCGCGCAGCTTGGTCAACTCCAGCGCGTCTCGCGCGCCAGTCAAAACGGCGATGCGCTCCCACTCCGCATCGGACTGGTCGAGGATGGTTTTCGCCTCTCGGCTGGCCGCGAGAAAACCCTCAAGCGCTGCGCGGTTTTCGGCCGCCCAGCTTTCGGAAAAGACGTAGCCGGTCAATGGCAAATCTCTCGTTAAGCCGAGCCCTTCGAGTGCGTCACCGATCGTCAGCACCGCCGGCATACCGCGGGCTTCGAGTTTGGCGGCGAACGGCCAATACGTCAGCACCGCATCGAGGTGTTTTGCCTCGAGTTCCTCGTTCAGTAATGGCGGTGCGCCAAAGCTCTTGTCGACGTTCTTCTCAATGTCGAAGCCGAACCGCGAGCGCGCATAGAGCTGAAGGACAAGCCAGCTCTTGTCGATTGAGCTGCCGGCTATGCCGAGCCGTTGCCCGGCGAGATCCGGAACGGTGCGCACTGTCGACGCTGTTCCGGCGACGAGGGAGCCGGTCGCGCTCGAAAACGGAACGAAGGTCAGATCGGCGCTCGCCGCGCGCTGCCGTGACACCCACAACCAGTCCGACAGAATCACGTCGATGCGGCTGGCCTGCAACGCAAGCTGTGCTGCGGGGACGCTGGCCAGTTCCAATGCGTCAATCCGCACACCGTGCTTTTCGGCCAGACCGTGGTGTGCAATGACATCGAGCTCCCAACTCAATGTGCCGTACCGCAGCGAGCCGATCCGGACGGTTGGCTCAGCTTGCGCCGCGATACCGGCAAACCAGAGGAGCACGACGGCGAAGCAAAGGATTCGGAATGGCGTCACTCTCGCATCGTCCCTCACTCGGCGGAGGCAACTATTAAACAGAGGCATGCCGCTCTGCGAGATCGCTCAGTAAGTGACGACGCTGCGAATGGATTCGCCTGCATGCATCAGATCAAACCCCTTATTGATCTCGCCGAGCGAGAGCTTGTGGGTGATCAGATCGTCGATGTTGATTTTGCCTTCCATGTACCAGTCGACAGTTTTCGGCACGTCGGTACGGCCGCGCGCGCCGCCAAAGGCGGTTCCTTTCCAGACGCGTCCGGTGACGAGTTGGAACGGCCGCGTGGAGATTTCCTGGCCAGCGCCGGCAACGCCGATAATGACGCTCACCCCCCAGCCGCGATGGGCGCATTCGAGCGCCTGGCGCATGACATTGACATTGCCGATGCACTCGAAGCTGTAATCGGCGCCGCCTTTGGTGAGATTTACAAGATAAGGGACGAGGTCGCCCTCGACCTCCTTCGGGTTGACGAAGTGAGTCATCCCAAATTTCTCGGCCATTTCCCGCCGTTTCGGGTTGAGATCGACACCCACGATCATGTCGGCGCCGGCCATTCGGCAGCCCTGGATTACATTCAGCCCAATGCCGCCGAGCCCGAAGACAACCACATTGGCGCCCGGCTCGACCTTGGCAGTATTGATCACCGCCCCAATCCCGGTGGTCACCCCACAGCCGATATAGCAGACCTTGTCGAACGGGGCGTCCTCACGAATCTTGGCGACCGCGATCTCGGGCAATACGGTGAAGTTCGAAAAGGTCGAGGTGCCCATGTAATGGTGGATCTTGCTGCCGCCGAGTGAAAAGCGGCTGGTGCCATCGGGCATGACCCCTTGGCCCTGCGTGGCGCGGATCGCGACACAGAGATTAGTCTTGCGGGAGAGACAATATTCGCACTTGCGGCATTCCGGGGTGTAGAGCGGGATGACATGGTCGCCCTTGGCGACGCTCGTCACGCCGCGCCCGACATCGACGACGATGCCGGCCCCTTCATGACCGAGTATTGCCGGAAAAAGCCCCTCCGGATCACCGCCGGATAACGTGAACTCGTCTGTGTGGCAGATCCCCGTCGCTTTGATTTCGACGAGCACCTCTCCGTCCTTTGGCCCGTCCAGCTGGACGGTCTCGATCTTGAGCGGCTCGCCCGCCTTGAAAGCGACAGCAGCGCGTGTCTCCACGACCTCCTCCCTGGTTCGGGTTGGTGCGGACCAAGTTAACGCTACGGGCTTATCGCATCTGCGCCGT
>JAFASL010000256.1 GCA_019244535.1 Alphaproteobacteria bacterium | reverse complement strand
GAGCGAGGAGGAGAGCGGGGACGCGCACGTCCGAAGCCGCCGTCGTCGTCGGCGCCGACGGCATCACGAGGAAGAACCTGCCCCGCACTCAGTGGCAAATGACGACGAGGAGCCGGCAAAGGACGAAGCTGACGTCGATCGCTCCACCGGTCAGCTCGAAAGTGACGAAGGTGATGGCGACAACGAAAGCGACACCGACCGCCGCCGCCGCCGGCGCGGTCGGAGAGGCGGAAGAAGACGCGGACGGCGGGACGGCGGAACGGAAGGCGGTTTTGAAGAACCGCGGCCGGCTGTGGACACCGTCGAGGTCCTGCCAACACCGCAGCTCGTGCAAGACGAGCCGATCCCAGTGCAGGCGCGGCCGAGTTGGCCCGAAGAGCTCGGCATCGTGGCAATCGAAACGGCTAGCCTGCCCGCTCTTGCTGGTGACGTTCCGGCCAATACCGGGGGCAGCGGAGCCGTCGGAACAGGGCCGGAGGAGCCGGCCAATTCTCAAATTTCACATCCGGAGCGAACCAAGGAAGCGGCGGATACGGCTGATAGCTCAGCCTCCGCCCCAACCGCCGAAGCCGAGCAAGGGGTTCCTTACGCCGCCGAGACAGAACGGGAGCTCGAACCGGCGTCCGCCGAACTGGACCGGCAGCACAAGCCAGAACCGCCGGATCCGGTAGAAACCGTGACCGAAAAGCCGGCAAACCCCCGTCGCGGCTGGTGGCAACGGCTGATCCAATCCTAGCGGCGCAGCTGCGCAAGATCTCCGGCCTGCTGGCTTCGTGGGGCGCGCGGTGATCTCCACCCTTCGGAACAGGGCGATTGCCGCAGCCGTGGCCCTCGTTTTTGTGCAGCAGAGTGCCGCGGCTGAAAATTTCATCCGGGACACCGAGATCGAAGCCGACATCCGGACGATGGTGACGCCGATCTGGAGGGCAGCGGCGCTCGAGCCGAGCGCCCTCCACGTCTATCTGATCGAAGACAAGCAGCTCAACTCCTTCGTTGCCGGCGGTCAGAACGAGTTCATCAATACCGGCCTGATCATGCGCGCGGAGACACCAAACCAGCTGCTCGGGGTGCTGGCGCACGAGACCGGTCATATTGCCGGCGGCCACCTGACGCGCGCACAGGAGGCGATGCGCAATGCCAGCATCGAGGGGATTATTGCGATGGTGCTCGGTGCGGCCGCCTCGGTTGTTGGCAGAAGCGGTGCGGCGCTGTTGGGCGCCGAAGGCGTCGCGCAGCGGGCCTTCATGCAATATTCGGTAACGCAGGAAGCCTCCGCGGACCAGGCAGCGTTGACGTTTCTCGACCGCGCCGGTCAATCCTCGCGCGGGCTCCTGCAGTTTTTTCAGATCCTTCAGGGGGAAGAACTGCTCTCCGGAGTGCGACAGGACCCTTATTTGCGGACACACCCACTGACTTCCCAGAGAATCGAATACGTCCGCAACCATGTCGAGCATTCCCGCTTTTCCGAGGCGCCGGACTCGTCGGCCAACATCGGAATGCTGAAGCGCATCAAGGTCAAGCTGGGGGCCTTTACAGCCTCACCCTCATCGACGCTGGCCTCTTACCCCGAGAGTGACCAGTCGGTCCTTGCGCGGTATGCACGGGCGATCGCCTATTATCGGATGCCGAAGCTCGATAAGGCCCTCCCGATAATCGACGGGCTGATCCGGGACTACCCGAGCGATCCCTATTTTCGCGAACTCAAGGGTCAGATGCTGTTCGAGAACGGGCGAATTGCCGAAGCGGCGGCACCCTACGAGGAGGCGGTGCGGCTTGCTCCCGGGGCGCCGCTTCTGAGGATTTCGCTCGCTCAGGTCTACGTCGAATCAAACGATCCGAAGATGAACAAGCGCGCCATTGCCTACCTCAACGACGCACTGCGCTCCGAAGACAAAGAAACCACCGGGTGGCACCTGTTGGCGACGGCCTATGGCCGCGACAATCAATTCGGCATGGCCGCGTTAGCTTTGGCGGAAGAGGGACTCTCGGCCGGTAAAAAGAAGGACGCCACCCAACAGGCCAGCCGCGCCAAGACGCTGTTGCCAAAGAACTCTGCCGCCTACAATCGTGCCGAGTCGATCCAGCACGAGGCGGAGAAGATCGAGAATTCCGAGTAATTCGGATCGCCATTCCGTTTAACGCAGGAGTTTCTGACGTGATGTCGCCCCCTGTCCGGATCGTCATTCTAGCTCTCGCCGGCGCACTCATTTCGGTGGCCGCCCCTGCCGCGTGGGCAGCCACCGATCTGGCCCCGGCGCAGCGCGAGGCAATCGAGGGAATCATCCACGACTACCTTCTTCACAATCCCGATGTTTTGCTCGAGGCGCTCCGCGGCGCGGAGGAGAAGCTGAACCACGAGGCCGACCTCAAAGCGGCGAAGGTTCTGAACGATCGGCAAAGCGAAATTTTTGAGGACCGTGCAACCCCGGTTGCGGGTAATCCAAGAGGCGACGTGACGATTGTCGAATTTTTCGACTACCGCTGTCCATACTGCAAGCAGGTGCTTCCTTCCCTGCAGACGTTGCTCAAGGAAGACCACAACCTGCGCTTCGTGTTCAAGGAACTGCCAGTCCTCGGCCCGCCATCCGTAACGGCCGCGCACGCCGCTCTCGCGGCCCAGCGGCAAGGCAAGTACGAAGCCTTTCATAATGCGATGATGGCAACCAAGGGCCAGATCACCGACGAGACGGTTTACAAAGTAGCCGGCTCGGTAGGGCTCGACGTCGATCGGCTCAAGCAGGATATGAGCGCACCGGAGATCGAGCAGGCGTTAAAGGCAAACCTCGCGCTCGCCGACGCGCTGAACATTCACGGCACCCCCGGCTTCATCATCGGCAAGCATATCGTCCCCGGCGCCATCGATCTCGACGCGTTGCGAAACATGATCGCCGACGCGCGGAAGGAGTGACAGCTCAAGGCTCGTAATCCGGCTGGTTGCGCGGGTGCGCGGCGGCGAACGCGTCGAGCCGCATGCAGTTTTGATAAATCCGCATGATGGTCGAGAATTGGGCGAGGTCGAGCTGGTAACGCTCGGCATTGACGACCTGCGGGACGAGCGCAATGTCCGCCAAACCCGGCGAATCGCCGTGACAGAACGCACCCGTATGGTCACTGTGCGCAAGCAGCGGCTCTAAGGCCTGGAAGCCAGCGGTGATCCAGTGATTGTACCATTTCCCGATCGCTGCCTCATCATGGCCGAGCTCGCGCGCCAGATAGCGGAGCACCCGCAGATTGTTTATCGGGTGGATGTCGCAGGCGACGATATCGACGAGCCCACGAACCCGGGCCCGCTCGGCCGGTATTTTTGGTAAAAAGGGCGGCTCGGGGCGTGTCTCGTCGAGATATTCGAGAATCGCCATCGATTGAATTAGTGTGAGGCCCCCATCTTCGAGCGTCGGGACCAGACCCTGCGGGTTTACGCTGCGATAGTCGGGCCGGCTCTGATCGTTGCGGCGCAGGTGGATCGGCGCGGTTTCGTAAGCCAGCCCTTTCAAATTGAGGCCGATGCGGACCCTGAACGCAGCGGAGGACCGAAAATAGCTGTAAAGCTTCATTTACGTGATCCTTTCTCGGCCAGATTCGATGATGAGGCCTTGCGGCCGCAAGTTTCTCTACGGGCGGATCCACAGAACTTGACTGCAAAGTAAGTGAGCGCTTACTTTTCGCCCGATGGCTATCACCAGATTAGATAGTGACGAGCGGCGGAAGGCGATCGTTGCCGCGGCAGTTCCGCTCTTTGCCCGAAAGGGCTTCGCCGGCACCACGACGAAAGAGCTGGCTGAGGCGGCAGGGATTTCGGAAGCGTTGCTGTTTCGGCACTTTCCGAGCAAAAAGCATCTCTACGGCGAAATCCTGCGGCTTGGTTGCGAAGGCGATCCGGCCCTCGAACGTCTGGCTGCTCTTGAGCCGTCGACGGCAACCCTCGTCCGCATGATCACATTTATGGTGCACTATTTTCTGCTCGGTGGCGTCGAGGAGGCGGAGCTCGATACCCGCCTTCGCCTGGTGCTGCACAGCTTTCTCGAAGACGGTGAATATGCCCGCGAGCTGTTCGAAACGATCTTTGAGCGGGTTCATCCGCTCTTTGTCGCTTCCGTCGAAGCGGCGGCGGCCTCCGGCGATCTCAAGCCCGAGCCGATCGCCTCGGCTAACCGCTTCTGGTTCGGCCATCATATCGCCGCGATGGTCGCCTTTGTGTCTTTGCCCGGCCGCGCCTCGGTCCCCTATCAAGGATCGGCCACCGCGCTTGTGGACGAAGCGAGCTGGTTCATTTTGCGCGGCATCGGCATGACGGACTCGGCTATTGCTGCTGCACTGGCTACTGCGGCGCAGTGCCCGTTAGAGCTTGCACCCGCCTCATAGTGGAGTAGGCCTATGGATGGCGAACGGATGGTACCGGTAGAAGGCCTGTTGCGCGACCGCACCGACATTGGACGCGCGACTACGCGCAAGCCGAAAACATTCCGCTGGCTCGTAATCGTCGGGCTGGTGCTGGCTATCGTGTTGGGTGGTCTCTACGGCTTCAATCGGTTCCGCGAACATGCCATTGCGACATATTTCGCGAACAACAAGCCCCCACCCGCGCAAATCAGCGCGGCCGAGGTCAAGACCGAGGCGGTTCCACAATTCGCCAATGGAATCGGTTCGGTGACGGCGGTCCATCAGGTGACGATCAATCCCGAAGTCGGCGGGCGGGTCACAAAGATCTTTTTCGAGCCCGGAGCGACGGTGAAGGCTGGCGACCCGCTCGTTCAACTAAATGATGGCCCCGAGCGCGGCGATCTGGCGAGTTACGAGGCGCAGGCGCGATGGGCGCAAACCACATTAGAGCGGTCGAGCCAGCTCGCGCAACGCCAGTTCGAGGCGCGGGAAACCGTGGACCAGAAGCAAAGCCAGCTCGATCAGGCCCGAGCAATGATCATCAAAACCGAGGCGCTGATTGCCCAGAAGCTGATCCGCGCTCCGTTTTCCGGGCGGCTCGGCACCCGCCAAATCGAGGTCGGGCAATACCTCAATCCGGGCGCTCCTATCGTCACATTGACCGACCTGTCGACGCTCTACGTCAACTTCACATTGCCGTCGCAGCTGCGGGCGCAGATCTCCGTCGGACAGCGGGTCAACGTCACCGCCGACGCCTTCCCCGGCCACACCTTCGAAGCGGAGATAACGACCATCGAGCCGCAGATCAGTGCGAACACCCGGACCATGACGATCCAGGCGACGATGCCGAATCCGGATAACGCCCTGCTGCCCGGCATGTTTGTCAACGCCGCCGTGGTGCTGCCGCCGCAGCCGGACGTTATGGTGCTGCCGGAAACCGCCGTCGACTATACGCTCTACGGCGATAGTGTTTACGTGATCCGCCAGGACGGCAAGGACGCCAATGGCCGTGCAATCCTTAAGGCCGTGCGCACCCCGGTGAAGACCGGGGCAAGGCTCGCGGGCAAGGTAGCCATACTGGAAGGTCTCAAACCGGGCGAGCGGGTCATCGCCGCGGGCCAGGTCAAAGTCCAGAACGGCGCTCCGGTCGCGATCAGTGACGAACCCGCGCCACAGCCGCCAGCCGAGCTGACACGGCATTGATTTTGCTGCCTGCTGCGGCAATCGATCACGCATAGGGGCATTTTGGGCATGTCCTTTACCGACATCTTTATCCGTCGGCCGGTTTTGGCGCTTGTCGTTAGCCTGCTGATCCTGCTGATCGGCCTCAAGGCGATGACCGGTCTGCAGATCCGCCAATACCCCAAGCTGTCGAACACGACGATCACCGTCACGACAATCTATCCGGGCGCCTCGCCCGATCTGATGCAGGGCTTTATTACGACGCCGATCTCGCAGGCCGTAGCGACGGCAGAGGGGATCGACTACCTCACGGCGTCCTCGATCCAGGGGACCAGCACGGTCACGGCTTACATCCGGCTCAACTACGACCCGAGCCAAGCCTTGACCGACATCATGTCGAAGGTGCAGCAGGTCAAATACCTGCTTCCGAAGGAGTCGCAGGATCCGATCATCACCAAATCGACGGGCCAGACGACCGCGGTCATGTATATCGGCTTCGCCAGTCCGGAACTGTCGAGTGCCGCGATCTCAGACTATCTGACGCGAGTCGTCCAGCCGCTGCTGGCGACAGTGGACGGTGTCGCCTCAGCGGATATTCTCGGCGGGCAGACCTTCGCAATGCGCCTGTGGCTGGACCCGGACCGCATGGCGGCTCGCGGGATTTCCGCCAGTGATGTAGCCGCCGCGATCCGTGCCAATAATTTTCAATCTGCCCCGGGCCAGGCCAAAGGCTATTTCACTATCACCAACGTCAAAGCCGATACCGGGCTCGCCGACGTTCAGCAATTCAACAAGATGGTGGTCAAGGCGGAGGGCGGCGCGGTCGTGCGGATGGAAGACATCGCTACTGTCGATCTCAACGCACAGAGCTGGACCTCGAGCATTGAGATGAACGGGCAGCACGCGGTGTTCATCGGCGTCCAGGCAACCCCGACCGGCAACCCGTTGTCTCTGGTCGCGGGTATTCGCGCGCTGCTGCCTGAAATCGAGCGCAACCTGCCTCCTTCGGTAAAGATGCAGGTCGCGTACGATTCGACAAAATTCATTCAAGCCTCGATCGACGAAGTGAAGTCGACCCTCGCCGCCGCGGTCGCCATCGTCGTGGGCGTGATCTTCCTGTTCCTCGGCAGCTTTCGTTCGGTGCTGATCCCGGTGGTGACGATCCCGCTATCGCTGGTCGGCGCGGGCATCATCATGGCGGCGCTGGGCTTCAGTCTGAATTTGTTGACGCTTCTCGCGATGGTGCTGGCGATTGGGCTTGTCGTCGACGACGCGATCGTCGTCCTCGAGAACGTTTATCGACACATCGAGGAGGGCCGCACCCCGGCTCAGGCCGCCTTGATAGGCGCGCGTGAGATCGCCGGGCCCGTCATCTCGATGACGCTCACTTTGGCGGCAGTCTATGCGCCGATCGGCTTTCTCGGCGGCGTGACCGGCGCGTTGTTCCGCGAATTTGCCTTTACGCTTGCCGGCGCAGTCATCATTTCCGGCATAGTCGCGGTGACTTTGTCGCCGATGATGTGCTCGCTGCTGCTGTCCCGCGACATGCTGCGCGGCCGTTTTGTTCATCTGATCGACCGCATTTTCTCCCGTTTGGCCGCATCTTACGGGCGCAAGCTCGAGCGATCACTGGACTATCGGCCGGTTACTGCACTGTTCGCTGCGGCCGTCTCTGCGAGCCTTGTCTTTATGTACATGAACACGAAGTCCGAACTGGCGCCGGAGGAGGATCAGGGTGTCTTGTTTGCCCTGACGAAGGCTCCGCAATATTCGAACCTAGACTATCAGGAGGCCTATACCGACAAACTCGACCATGCCTTCAGCTCGTTCCCGGAAACCGATCTACGGTTCATCGTCAACGGCCGGTTCGGGCCAAACCAAGGCATTGCTGGGGCGATCCTCAAACCTTGGGGCGAGCGCTCGCGTTCAGCGCAGCAGCTGAAGCCGCTAATGCAGCGCAACGCGTCCGCTGTCGAGGGGATGAACGCCTTCGTTTTCTCGCTGCCGCCATTGCCCGGGTCGATCGGCGGGTTGCCGGTGCAGATGGTGATTTACTCCACCGGCGGCTACAAGGATATCTACCTGGCGATGGACAAAATAAAAGCCGCGGCGCGTAAAAGCGGGCTGTTCATCGTGACCGACAGCGATCTTGATTTCAACCAGCCGACAATCCAGGTCAAAGTCGACCGCTCGAAAGTCAACGAGCTCGGGCTGACAATGCAATCGATCGGGGATACGCTGGCGCTCCTCGTCGGCGAGAACTATGTCAACCGCTTCAATCTCGGCGGCCGGTCCTATGAAGTGATCCCTCAGGTGCCTCGGGCCGACCGCCTTACGCCGGAGACACTGACCCGCTATTACGTCACGACGCCGACGGGCCAGCCCGTGCCCTTATCCAATCTCGTCTCCCTCGAAATGGATACTCAGCCCAATTCGCTGACCCAGTACAACCAGCTGAACTCGGCAACGTTTCAGGCTGTGCCTATGCCCGGAGTGACAATGGGGCAGGCGGTCGATTTTCTCGAGCAGCAGACAAAGAACCTGCCGGCCGGGTTTAGCCACGACTACCTCTCCGACACCCGCCAATATGTGCGGGAAGGCAATCAGTTGACGATCACGTTCGTCTTCGCGCTGATCGTGATCTTTCTCGTTCTGGCGGCGCAATTCGAGAGCTTGCGCGATCCTCTGGTGATCCTCGTCAGCGTGCCGATGTCGATGTGCGGGGCCTTGTTGCCGCTGTTCTTCGGACTGGCGACAATGAACATCTATACCCAGGTCGGGCTCGTCACATTGATCGGCCTGATCAGCAAGCACGGCATTTTGATGGTGGAATTCGCCAATACGCTGCAGGTGCGTGAAAACCTCGATCGCCGGCGGGCGATCGAGCAGGCTGCAAGGGTTCGGCTCCGGCCGATTTTGATGACGACAGCGGCGATGGTCGTCGGGCTCGTCCCGTTACTGATTGCGACCGGCGCCGGGGCAGCGAGCCGGTTCTCGATCGGGGTCGTGGTCGTCGCCGGCATGTCTGTCGGCACTCTGTTTACATTATTCGTCCTGCCGGCCGTCTACACCGTATTGGCCAAGGATCATTTGGCGGCCGCGCAATCGAGCCGGGTGCGCGAGATCGCCCAGGTCTCGTAATCCCCGCCCGCTGCGGTCGTTGCTTGTGCAGCCTGATTGCGACCGGAACCGGACCGGCAGCTGGGCGTTTTTATGGTAGGGTGTGCGTGCGCCCCGACCGGGCGCAGACTGAATAGGCCGAACGAGAGGGTGGACCCTTCTGATGTTCTCGCGCCGGTAAGACCGCGAAATCTAGGGATGCGCGATGAATCAATCGACGGATCGGATAACGGCAGCACGGCCCGACTCCCATAATGGGAGCAAGCCGGCGAACGAGATAGAGGAAGACATCGCACGCACGCGCGTCCGGCTGAGCGCCACAATCGAGGCGCTAGAGCGGGAACTGACCCCCGACCGGGTGCTCGAGCGAAGCACCGACCTGTTGCGCGGCTCTCTCGACCCGGGTCCGGGGCCGTTCCGCGATCAGGTGTGGGCATACGCGATCCCCTTGGCGCTGATCGTGACGGGTCTCGGCTGGCTTTTCTTGCTGCGGCGGCGCAGCTATGAGCCGGAAATGCCTGCCGGCTACGGCGAAATGCCGGCGGAAGAGATCGAGTCCGGCGTGACGCCGGCTCCCGAGCCCTCCTATACGGATGTTGCGGGCCAATTCGAACCGGTATCCTTGGTCGATGAAAGCCGGTGATCTGATCTCGATTATCGGCATCGAGCTCGCGATGGATTTTCCCGGGTCGAGCAACACCTGCAGAGCGCCAAGTAGATCAACCAGCAGGTGGCCCAGAACGAGAAATAAAAGCCGACGGTTCGGTGCGGCTCGGAATTTAGAGCCGCATCGACCGGCATGGTAGGCCCGGCAGGATTCGAACCTGCGACTCCACCGTTATGAGCGGCGTGTTCTAACCAGCTGAACTACGGGCCCAGTCCCGTATCGACGAATTAGGTATCCAGAAAGCTGCGCAGCTTGCGTGAGCGGCTCGGGTGCTTGAGCTTTCTCAGCGCCTTCGCTTCGATCTGACGGATGCGCTCGCGAGTGACCGAGAATTGCTGGCCGACCTCTTCCAAGGTGTGGTCGGTATTCATCCCGATCCCAAAGCGCATGCGGAGCACCCGCTCCTCGCGCGCCGTCAGTGACGCCAAGACACGAGTCGTGGTCTCCCGCAGATTGGCCTGGATCGCGGCATCGAGGGGC
>JAFASL010000127.1 GCA_019244535.1 Alphaproteobacteria bacterium | reverse complement strand
TTCATCATCCGCACCCACGGCTCGGGGCAGCGAACCGGATCACCCTCATCAGGGCGGCGATTGCCTGTCTGATTGCAGCGCGGGCGATCGAGCCGGCGCCGGTAGAGGCGCCGGAGCGATGGCTTCTCGCGGCCATCGCCGGGGCAGCGCTGGTGCTCGACGGCGCCGACGGATGGGCTGCGCGCCGCCAGGGATTGGCCTCCGACTTCGGGGCGCGCTTCGACATGGAGGTCGATGCGTTTGCCGTCCTCATCCTGGCGATAGTCGTCGCGAAGGCGCACGCTGCCGCATACTGGGTGCTCGCGATCGGCGGTATGCGGTATTTTTATCTCGCCGCAGCGCTGGCCTCCCCGCTGTTGCGCCAGCCGTTGCCGCCGCGACCGATTGCGGATAGGCGGCGCAAGACGATCGCCGTTATCCAAAATGTCGGGCTCACAATTGCGCTGGTGCCCGCGACCCCGAGCCGTTGGGCTTCAGCAGTTTGCGCCGCCGCTCTCACCCTCCTCGTCTACTCGTTTACCGCCGATGTTGTCATTCTGCGGGCCGCACGACCGCATAGGTGAGATCGAAATTAGGTTGCTGGCGTGGGCCGCGGCGCGTCATATGATGCGAGGCGGCAAGGAGAAGAGAGTTGGTCGGGTTGAGGACGCCTCCGCAGCCTGCTCTTGGGGAAGGAATCGCCGCGTTGCGCCGCGGCGAGCCGGTGTTGATCCGCGATGACGAGATCAGCGTGGTTGCGGTCGCCGCAGAGTTGGCGACCGAAGAAAACCTGCTGCGATTGCGGAGAATTTCACAGGCGCCCGCGCGTGTGGTTCTGACGCGCCGGCGCGCCGTGGCGCTGGGTCTTGCGCCGCGCGATGAATTGTCCGGTGCCCTCACGATTTCTGTCGCCGACGAGCTGCCCGCCGAGGTGATCCGCAACCTCGCCGATCCGGGCGCATCGCTCGGCGCGGAGCCTCCTGGGTTCGGTCCGAGGCCGCTGCCGGCCCGGGGTGGCGCTCGCGCCGCGGTGGCGCTAGCAAAGCTCGCCTCGCTGCTGCCGGCGGCGCTGGTGCTGCGGATCGGCAAGAGTGAAGCGGCGCTGTTGGTACGGCGCGGGGATCTCGCCGTCATTGACGCGGTGGCTGTGTTCAAGCGCGATGCGGCAACTGCGGGGCTCGAACGCGTCGCCGAGGCGCGTGTCCCGCTTGCGGATGCGGAAAATGCGCGTCTTATCGCTTTTCGCCCACGGGATGGCGGTCTTGAACATCTCGCGATCCTGATCGGCGCGCCCGACCCGACCGCCCCGGTTCTGGTGCGGCTGCACTCGGAATGCTTTACGGGGGACTTGCTGGCCAGCCTGCGCTGCGATTGCGGCGATCAGCTGCGCGGTGGCATTGCAGCGATAGCCGAGGCCGGCGGCGGTGTGCTGCTTTACTTGGCGCAGGAGGGGCGCGGCATCGGGCTCGTCAACAAGCTGCGCGCGTACCGGCTGCAGGACGCCGGTTTCGACACCCTGGATGCGAACGAGCAGCTAGGCTTCGATGCCGACGAGCGGGTCTACCTGCCGGCGGCGGAAATGTTGCGGCAGCTCGGTTTTGGCATGGTCCGTCTTCTGACTAACAATCCCGAAAAAGTAGCCGCGCTCGAACGCTACGGCATCCGGGTCGCTGAGCGTGTGCCGCACGTCTTCCCCCCGAATGGCCACAACGAGCACTATCTCCGCACCAAGGCGACCCGCAGCGGCCATCTTCTTTAGCGCTCGAAGGCTGCGCTGAGACTTCCTCGCTAGCTAACCAGCGGTTCCACGCGCGCCAAAGATAGCGGTGCCCACGCGGACGTGAGTCGCGCCGAGGCGGATCGCTTTTTCGAAATCAGCGCTCATGCCCATGCTGAGTATGTCGAGCCCGTTGCGCCGGGCGATCTCGCGCAACAACGCGAAATGCGGCGCCGGTTCCTCGTCCAGCGGGGGCACGCACATCAGGCCGATGATCGGCAACTCCAGGCGCTCCCGGCATTCGCGGATGAACCCGTCTGCCTCGGCCGGCATGATGCCGGCCTTCTGCGGTTCCTCGCCGGTGTTTACTTCAATAAGGCAAGGCAACCGGCGCCCGCTGTGCTCCATTTCTCTGGCCAAAGCCTGCGCGAGCCGAGGCCGATCGACGCTTTCGATCACATCGAACAGCGCGACGGCATCACGTACCTTGTTGGTCTGAAGCGGGCCGATCAGGTGCACCACAAGGCGGGGAAATTCCTCGCGCAGCGCGGGATATTTCCCTTGTGCCTCCTGGACGCGGTTTTCGCCGAAAACGCGATGTCCCGCGATCAGCGCCTGTCGCACGCTCGCCGCCGGGTGGGTCTTGCTGACCGCCACCAATGTAACGCTCTCGGGCGCCCGGTCCGCTATCCGTGATGCCGCCGCGATCCGCTCGCGGACCGCCGCCAGATTGGCCGCGATAACCCCTTCCATAGCAGCTCCATTCCTGGCAAAGATCGCGCGATGCCGATTGCTCATTACCGCGCCTCTGCGGTCGTCGCTGCAAGTCTTTCGTTGGCGATGGCAGCCTGCTCAAGCAGCCCGCCGGCCGAGCAGGCGCGGACGCAGCCAGGCGGGGCCGAGACCCAGAAGGCAGCATCGAGCGAGCCCGAAGACATCGATACCGAGGCTACGATATGGACGGTGCTCGGTCTCGCGAAGAAGGAATCCGTCAGGGATCCGGGGCCGCAGACCGGCCGGAGCGTCAGCCCGATTCTCTGGCAGGCGGCGCACGACACGCTCGATTTTGTCAAGTACGCGTCGGAAGACCCGCTCACCGGCTCAATTGTCACCGATTGGTATTCGCCGCCGGGGAACCCGAACGTCCGCTACCGGGTCAACGTCTTTATCCTGTCGCGGGCACTGCATTCGGACTCGTTGACCGTGACGGTCGATCGTCAGCAGCGTTCGGCGAATGGAGAATGGGCTGAAACCACGATTGCAAGGCAAGTCGAGACCGATCTGGAGAACGCGATTCTTACCAGAGCGCGGCAATTGAAACGCGCCTGGTCGGCGGCGCCGAGTTGAACACGCCAATTGCGGCGGCCGGCCCCACGGACTTGCGGCCAGACCCGTCAGCCGCTAGATCCCCGGGTATGTCGCGATACAATTTCCGCGAAAGCGAAGCGAAGTGGCAGCGCATCTGGCGTGAGCGGCGGCTCTTTGAGGTCACGGCACAGCCGGGACGCCCGAAGTATTATGTTCTTGAAATGTTCCCATACCCGTCGGGCAAACTGCACGTCGGCCACGTACGAAATTACACAATGGGCGATCTCGTCGCGAGGTATCGTCGAGCGCAGGGGTTCAACGTTCTGCATCCGATGGGTTGGGATGCATTTGGGCTACCCGCCGAAAATGCCGCTATCGATGCGAAGGTGCATCCCGCCGATTGGACGCGTGAGAACATCGCGACGATGCGCGCCCAGTTCGACCGCATGGGGTTCGGATACGACTGGACCCGCGAGATCGCCGCTTGCCACCCGGAATATTACCGGCACGAGCAGAAGATGTTCCTCGACTTCCTGGCGGCCGGTCTCGCGTTCCGGAAGGAGTCGTGGGTCAACTGGGACCCGGTCGAGAATACCGTTCTCGCCAACGAGCAGGTGATCGATGGTCGCGGCTGGCGGTCAGGGGCAGTCGTCGAAAAGCGGCTCCTGTCGCAGTGGTTCCTCCGCATCACCGCCTTTACTGACGAGCTGCTCGACGCAATCGCCGGTCTCGAGCGCTGGCCCGAGCGCGTCCGGCTGATGCAAGAAAACTGGATCGGCCGATCCGAAGGCGCCCGGGTCTTTTTTGAACTCGCCAGCCGCGACGAGCGCGTCGAGGTCTTTACAACGCGGCAAGACACGCTCTTTGGCGCTTCGTTCATCGCACTCTCGCCAAATCACCCGCTGGCGCTGCGCCTCTCCGAAAGCGATCGTGAGCTCGCTGCTTTCATCGCCGAATGCAACCGCATGAGCACCAGCGAGGCGGTGATCGAGACCGCCGAAAAGCGCGGTTACCACACCCGGTTGGCAGCAATCCACCCGTTTGACGAGACCCGCCGGGTGCCGGTCTACGTAGCCAATTTCGTGCTCATGGAATACGGCACGGGGGCGATCTTCGGCTGCCCGGCGCATGATCAGCGCGACCTCGAATTCGCCCGCAAATACGGGTTGCCAGTAATCCCCGTCGTGCTGCCGCCGGGAGAGGTCAAAGCGACCTTTTCGGTTGGCGACACCGCCTTTGTCGAAGACGGGACCTTGATAAATTCTGCGTTCCTCGACGGCCTTTCGGTCGCCGATGCAAAACGTGTCGCGGGCGAGCGCCTCGAAGAACTCGGCCGCGGTGAGCGGACAACGGTCTTCAGGCTGCGAGACTGGGGGGTTTCGCGGCAGCGTTATTGGGGCTGCCCGATTCCGGTGATCCATTGCCAACAATGCGGGATCGTTCCGGTGGCAGAGCAGGATCTGCCCGTCGAACTGCCGCGCGACATCACCTTCGAAAAACCAGGCAATCCGCTCAATCACCATCCGAGCTGGAAATACGTCGATTGCCCTCGGTGCGGCGAGCCGGCACAGCGCGAGACCGATACGCTTGACACCTTCTTCGATTCGTCCTGGTATTTTCTGCGCTTTTGCTCCGCCCGGGCACCCGTCGCCTTTGAGCGTGAGGCGGTCGATTACTGGATGCCGGTCGACCAATACATCGGCGGCATCGAGCATGCCGTTCTTCACCTGCTTTACTCGCGTTTTTTTATGCGGGCTTTGACACGGTGCGGCTATCTCGATCTCGACGAGCCGTTTGCCGGGCTGTTCACCCAAGGCATGGTGTGCCACGAGACTTACCAGAGCGAGACTGGCGAGTGGCTCTTTCCGGAGGAGGTTCACACTGCCGAGGACGGCCGTCTCGTGGATGCGGCCGGCCGGCCGGTCACCCCGGGCCGGCACGAGAAAATGAGCAAGTCGAAGAGGAACGTCGTCGGTCTCGATGCGATCGTCGACACGTACGGTGCCGATACCGCCCGGCTCTACCTGTTGTCCGACAGCCCGCCGGAACGCGACCTCGAATGGACTGAGACGGGGATTGAGGGGACTTGGCGATACGTTAACCGGCTCTGGCGCATGGCCAACGAGCCTGCCGTTCGGCTCGCGGCGCGCGGATCGCCCATGCCCCGCGGATTATCGGGTGCGCTCACCGCGATCCGTCGGGCAACACACAAGACAATCGCGGCAGTGACCGATGATCTCGACAAATTCCGCTTCAATCGCGCTGTGGCGAGAATTCGCGAGCTGACTAACGCCCTGGAAGAACTGCCCGCGTCCGACCCCGGCGCGCCGGAGGTGCTCCGCGAGG
>JAFASL010000236.1 GCA_019244535.1 Alphaproteobacteria bacterium | reverse complement strand
GAGGACGAGGATACCGACGGCGATACGGGTCGTGCCCAGGCCCGAGTCTTTGACACCTCCGATCTGGAGCGCAACCTCTCCGACGATACCTTCTCGATCTCCAAGGCTTCGGCCGAAGGTTCTGAATTCCGCACGGCGCCGTTGATGGGATTGGGCCGGATCGGTGCGCCCTTCCTGCACGATGGCCGGGTCTATCTCAGCAGGGATACCGTGCAGAGCACCCCGGCCGGCACGGTTACCACAAACCGCGAGCTCACCAACGCGCCGCTTGTCGTCCGAAGGCTCGACGATGCCATCCTCGCCGCGATCGAGCTGCACGATCTACCCGCCCCCGACGACGATAAGACGCCGAAAACCCCTGGCGCGGGATGTCCCGTACCTCGAGAGACCATCAACGTGACCGAAACGGCGGCCGACATCTGCCCCGGCTATAGCAGCGCAACCTCGCAAACCAATCGGAGCGACTCTCGCGAGGTAATTAGGCGGTTCCGCGAGTTGAGCTCCGAAGACCAGCAGGCCGTAATCGAATTCCTGAAGCAGCTCTAGGGGCAATACCCAAAGCGCCGTCCCCGCGACGGACGTCGCCCTCGGCGTTTCAGGGCCGCATTCCGCGCGAGAGATTACGTCATAACTCCCAGTGCAGCATACGATTCAGCCCCAGCAGGTTGACGAAGTTCGTGGGACCCCTCGTGTCTGGGCATCCGCCGGCGTTATCAAAGTAGCGTCGAATATTGGCAGGAACAGAAATCCTCTGAGCATTGTTTAATTCGACAGCAGGTGTCAGCCCGGATTTGCATCAAACCGGGTGGGGAGGGTGAAATGGCAAAATTGTCTGTCATGGCGTGTTCTTTAATTCTCGTTCTGAGCGCGGCTCCGTCGCATGCGCAGGGTCCCGGCGATGTCTTGCAAGGGATCGGCAGAGCCATGAATGGCGCGCCTCCGCCGCCGCCCGACTACCGATGGCGCGAGCATGAGCGCGAGCGGGCTTATTGGCACGAGCAGCATCGGCTCGATGCCGAGCAAGGCGACCTCGACGCGCGGCGCCGGGCGCTGCACGACGAGCGGCGCTACAATGAAGAAAACGGCTTTTACGGTCGCTGACCCGAGCGGAGGCGGAGATTATCCGTGCCCAGCGCAACTTGCGGGCCGGGCTTGCGCGATCCATTTCTCGGGAGTACCAGATAACAACCGAGATTTGGGAGCGCTGCGATGTCAGACCGAATTTCCGATGTTCCGGAGGCTCCGGCCGAGGCTGTGAGCCCCTCCGGCATCAACCACCTGGTGCTGAACGTCCGCGACATCGAGGAGTCGCACCGGTTCTGGACCGAGGTTGTCGGCTTCAAGCAGGTCGGTGAATTGCACCCGCGGCCCGACCGCCCGACGCCGCCGAAGATGCGTTTTTACAGCGCCGTAAACGACGGACAGCTCACTCACCACACCGTGGCTCTGGTCGAGAGTTCCAATCTTCCGCCACCCAGCGAATGGGTGCTAGCGAATAGCAACGTCGCGATCAATCATGTCGCGTTGACGATGCCGAGCCGCGAGGCTTGGCTGAAGCAGCTCGCCTTTCTGCAAAGTAAGGGCGTCAAATTCAATTGGCGCGTCAACCACGGCGTCACGCACAGCGTCTACATCAACGACCCGAATGGCTACGGCGTCGAGTTTCTTTACGAGCTGCCGCGCGAGATGTGGGAAAACGACATCGACGCCGGCATCAACTGGCTCGAAACGCTGCCGACTGAAGGCCCCGAGGCGCTCGCGGATCGCACCGATACCCCGAGCTTCGGACACAAAGAAACCGTCGCGGCGGAATAGGGGAGGGCCGAATGCCAGAGGTCAGCGCGCCCGCGCAAGCGGTAACACCGGTCGGCGTCAACCACCTCGTGATAAATGTCCGCGACATCGAGGAGTCGCATCGCTTCTACACCGAGATCCTCGGGCTGAAAGAGGTCGGCAGGCTGACGCCGCGGCCCGAGAGGCCCAACCCGCCGAACATGCGGTTCTACAGCGGCGATCATGACGGCAAGCTGAACCATCACGACATCGCGCTGATCGAGAACCCAAACCTGCCGCCGCCACCGGCCAAATGGGGAATGTTTGACACACCGGTCGCGATCAACCACGTCGCGATTGCGTTGCCGAGCCGCGAAGCTTGGCTGAAACAGCTCGCCTTTATGCAGAGCCGCGGCGTCGAGTTCAAGCGCCGCGTTAACCACGGCATGACGCACAGTCTCTATATCACCGACCCGAACGGGTATGGCATCGAGCTGCTATACGAATTGCCGCGCGAGATGTGGGAGGGCGACATAAACGAGGCCTTGAACTGGGTCGAGAACCTGCCGACCGAGGGCGAGGCGGCGCTGGCCGATCGCACGGACACCCCGATCTTCGGCGAAAAAGCGGCGGCAGAGTAGGCTGGCTGGGGCGGGAGGATTCGAACCTCCGTATGGCGGAATCAAAATCCGCTGCCTTACCACTTGGCTACGCCCCACGAGCAACAGCATAACGGACCGTGACCGATCCCTGAAGGGATTTGGATAAAAGGGATCTGAACGGCGACGATGCCGTCGGTGACGCGCCTATCATGGAAAAAGCTGGCGAAGGAGACACCAAATGTGGCCTGTGGTCGCGGTGCTCGCTATCCTAATGGCGCAGGCGCCTCAGCCGAGCCCGCCGTCCAAGTCCACCCCGTCCAAATCCTTCGAGTGGTGCTTTGAGATCGGGAAGGGCTCGACGCTTTGCAGGGATACCGAAGCCGCCTGCATGGAGTTGCGAAGCACCAACGCTGGAACAGCTACAAGTTCCTGCAAACGGGTCGAGCCGCATGAGATCCAGCTATCCCCGACCGAGCCTCCGGCGCCTCCAAACCCTGAAAAACAGACACCCACTCAACGATGACCGGCCTCGGCCGGCCGCGCGAAAAAGCCGCCGGCGGCGCACCACCAGCCGGGCTTTGCTGTCGCCAGGGTGGCGCGAGCTCGTTCGGCGGCAGCGCGGTCGCCAAACAGCGCAAAGCAGGTCGCCCCACTGCCGCTCATCCGGGCCAGCAGCGATCCCGGCAGTGCACGGAGCTGCGCCAGGACCGTATCGACCTCGGGCACGAGGTGGATGGCGGCATCGGTCAGTTCATTCCGACGGGATGTCAGTGTCTCGGCCAGTCCCGCCGCGTCCCTCGGCATCGGCGCGAACCGTTTGGCCTGCCCGAACCTCTCGCATCGGGCAGCGAACACCGCAGCGGTTGGCAGAGCCCTGCGCGGGTTGACGAGCAGAACCCCCGCATCCGGCAGCGCGCCAGCCGGCTCGACCCGTTCGCCAACCCCTCCGACCCAAACGGCGCGTCCGTAGATGCAGGCGGGGACATCGGCGCCGAGTTTGGCTCCGAGGCTGCAAAGCGCTCGCTCGTCGAGCGATAACGTCCATAAGCATCTGAGGGCCAACAGTGCCGCCGCAGCGTCGCTCGATCCACCTCCGACCCCGGCGGCAACCGGCAGATTCTTCTCCAGAAACATTGCTGCGCCGGCACCGACCCCGGCTTGGCCGGCCAAGAGGCGGGCAGCGCGTAGCACGAGATTGTCGTCTCCGAGTGCGGCGAGAGGCGCCGCCTCGGGCCCACCGACCGTGAGCGACAAAGAGGCATCCGGCTCGACCGTCAGATTGTCGCCGATAGCGGCGAAGGCGACGAGGCTGTCGAGCAGGTGGTAGCCATCGGCACGCCGGCCGGTCACATGCAGGTAAAGATTGATCTTTGCCGGCGCAAAGACCGCAACCGGCATCCCATTTAGCCGCCGCGCGCCGCTCCTGCAGTCGGCACGCTGCCGCCGTCGAGCTTGGCCTGGATCGGCTTGATCTCGTCGTCCTGAGGCCCGAATTGCAGAGCGCGCCGCCACTGGTAGCGGGCCTCGACCGCCCGTCCGCTCTGCCAATAAGCGTCGCCGAGATGGTCGTTGATTGTCGGATCCTCAGGCACGAGCTCGATCGCCTTCTCGAGATACTGGACTGCGCTCGAATAGTCGCCGAGGCGGTAGTGCGCCCAGCCCAGGCTGTCGACGATGTAGCCGTCTTCGGGGCGCAATTCGACCGCCTTCTGGATCATCTCCAGGCCGCGTTGCAGATTTTCGCCCCGATCGATCCAGGAATAGCCGAGATAATTCAAAACCAGCGGCTGGTCGGGTTTCAACTCGAGAGCGCGCTGCAGGTCGGCTTCCGCCCGATTCCATTGTCCGGAGCGCTCCAGCGCGATCCCGCGGCTGTAATATAGCGACCAACGCTCCGGCATGCCGGTGGCTTCGAAGCGCCGCACAGCTTCGTCATAGGCGTCCACAGCTTCGGTGAAGCGCTTTTTGCCGCGCAGCAGATCCCCGAGCTGCATGTCTGCGCCGGCTCGCGCGGGCTCCTCCGCGGCCATTTCCTTCAGCTGCGCGACCGCTTCGTCAGTGCGGTCCAATAGCTCGAGGTTTGCGGCGATGCGCAGCCGCGCCGACCATGAATAGGGGGAGCTCTGCGGGATTTCGGAAAGGATCGCGAGGCTCTGTTCCGGTTTGTTTTGGGCGCTCAGCACGTCGGCGAGCAGCAATTGATCGAGCACCATATGGGGCCGCAATTCGAGCGCGCATCGCGCATAGAGCAGCGCCAGATCAAGTGTCTCGGGCTGATTTACGACGCTGGCAAGATCAAAGAGCGCCTCCGCCAGACCGTCCTCGGCCGAGCCGATCAACGGTGGCGGAACCCCCTTGGGCCTGCTGGCGAGCACAGACTCGGCCAGCTCGCTCCCGGCATTATCCTTGACAAAGCGTTCATATAGCGCCGTCGCCTCGTCCTCGCGGCCATGTCTTTGATAAAAATTGGCCAGCGAGTCGGTCAGTCGCCAGTTGAGCTGCCCGCTGGCGTCGAGAGCCTGCTTGAAATTGTCAGCAGCCGCTTCTGTATTTCCGGCAAAGTCATACAGCAGGCCGAGCTGATAAAATTTGAGCGGGGCAAACCCGTTGAACTTGTCAAACGCGCGCAGCGCTTCATCGGCGCCGGCAACATCGCCGATCGCCATCTGAGTCCATGCCCGCGCCAGCGGCCGCACAAACCGGTGCACTCCCTCCTGCGGAAGCGCGTCGGCCCGCGCAACGGCGCCCGCCTGGTCCCCAGCTTTGACCCGCTCAACAAGCAGGACGAGCTCGGCCATCGCATCGCTCGAGTCGAGTTTGAGTTCGCTTTCAGCGAGGCTCTTCGCTTTGTCGAACCGTCCGACGCTCGCTTCCATCAGAAAGGTGCGAGTGATCAACTCAGGGGATTCGGGATCCGACCGCAGCGCTTCCTCAAGCCAGTCAACGGCCGATTGGTAATCGCGTATGTGCTGCGCGTGCCGTCCCGCGAGATAGGAACCAAAGGGCGCTTCGGCGGCGGTTTCCGCCTTGTCGACGGTGGGTGCCCCCTCGCTCGTCCCGACGGCGATATCAGTAAGGAAAAAGGCGGCTGCGACCCCAACCCAGCAAACGTCGGCAACTGATTTCCGCATGTATTCTCTACCCGTTCACCCGTATCACATGTTTGGATAATTGGGCCCGCCGCCCCCCTCCGGCACAACCCAATCGATGTTCTGCTCTGGATCCTTGATGTCGCAGGTTTTGCAATGGACGCAATTCTGCGCGTTTATCTGTAGATACGGCCCGCTCGCGCCGGCCTCCTCGACGATCTCGTAGACACCGGCCGGACAATAGCGCTGTTCCGGCGAATCGTAGAGCCGATAATTGACCGAGATCGCCTTCTCCGGGTCGCGCAGCCGTAGATGAGGCGGCTGGTCTTCTTCGTGGTTGGTGTTTGAGACGAACACCGAGGAGAGCCGGTCGAACGTGATCTTGCCGTCCGGTCTCGGATAGTCGATGCGCGTCCCCTCGCTGGCCGGAGTCAGTTGGAGGTGGTCCGCGTGATTGTGAAACGTCCATGGCGCTTTGCCGCGCAGCACATACGTGTCGAGGGCAGAATAGGCGAGACCGCCCCAAAGGCCCCAGCGGAAGCTCGGTCTGATATTGCGCACGCCGCGCAATTCCTCCCACACCCAGCTCTCTTCGAGCGCGGTCCTGACTTCGGCGTTCGTTTCCTCCGACAGCCGGCGCATCAGGGTTTCAGCGGCGACCATACCCGACTTCATCGCCGTGTGGCTGCCTTTGATCTTCGGCACGTTGAGAAACCCGGCGGCATCCCCAATCAGCGCGCCGCCCGGAAAGTCGAGCCGCGGGATCGATTGAAACCCGCCCTCATTGAGCGCTCGGGCGCCATAGGCGATCCGTCTGCCGCCCTCGAAGAAAGGGCGGATCGCCGGATGCGTCTTAAAGCGCTGGAACTCCTCGAACGGGTTGAGAAACGGGTTCTTGTAATCGAGCCCGATAACGAACCCGACGGCCACCTGGCGGTCTTCGAGATGGTAGAGAAACGAGCCGCCATAAGTCGCCGCATCGAGTGGCCACCCGATCGTATGAACGACCAGTCCGGGCTGGTGCCGGTCGGGCGCGATCTCCCACAATTCCTTGATGCCGATCGCGTAAGTCTGCGGGTCGATGCCGTCGCGCAGCCGGAAATGCTTGACGAGCCGCTTGGTCAGCGACCCCCGGCAACCTTCCGCAAACAATGTTTCCCGGCCGACCAGCTCGACACCGGGCTGGTAGCGATCGGTGGGTCGGCCGTCCTTGCCGATCCCCATATCGCCGGTCGCGATCCCTTGGACGCGGCCCGCAGCGTCGAACAGCACCTCGGCAGCAGCAAACCCGGGATAGATCTCGACACCGAGCGCCTCAGCCTGCTGCGCCAGCCAGCGGCAGAGGTTGCCGAGGCTGATGATGTAATTGCCGTGATTGGCCATCTGAGGCGGGGTCGGCAGGCGCACCGAGCGGGTTTTCGTCAGCAGGAGAAACCGGTCTTCCTCGGCGGGGGTGACGAGCGGGGCCCCCGCTTCGCGCCAGTCCGGGATCAGTTCGGTGAGTGCGCGGGGCTCGAAAACGGCGCCGGACAGGATGTGGGCTCCGACCTCGGAGCCCTTCTCGACGACACAGACGCCGAGCTCGCGCTCGCTGGCTGCGGCAAGCTGCTTCAGCCGAATCGCCGCGGACAAGCCGGAGGGCCCGGCCCCGACGATCACGACGTCGTACTCCATCCGCTCGCGCTGTAGCCGCTCCTCGCCCATATTCCTTCCGCCGATCTCGCCGGAGCGAGTATAGAAGATCCACGCAAAAACGGGAGCACACTGGCGCCGATGACAGGCTCCGCCGATGAGCGCGAGGCGGCGCTCGCCCTGTTGGGCTGGTATATCGAAATGGGAGCCGACGAGGCGATCGGGTTGGAAGCAGCGGACCGGCTCGCGCCACCCGAGGCGATCCCCCCGCCTCCCTCGATACCGGTGCCCAGGGCTGAACAGTCCTCGCGCCCAGTTCCGGTTGACCCACCCCTAGCCCTGACCGATTCTCTGGCCGACGCTGCCCAATCCGCGCGCCGGCTCGCCGCTGGCGCCGACCGTATTGAGGCGTTGGCCGCTCTGGTCGCCGAGTTCGACGGCTGCCCGCTGAAACGCACTGCGACGAACACCGTCTTCACCGACGGCAGCGCCATGGCACCGGTCATGATTATCGGCGAGGCTCCCGGAGCTGACGAGGACCGGACCGGACGCCCGTTTGTCGGCAGGGCCGGGCAACTGCTCGACCGCATGCTCGCGGCAATCGGCCTTGATCGCAGCAGCGTGTTGATCACCAACGTCGTCTATTGGCGTCCCCCCGGCAACCGAACGCCGACCGCAGCCGAAATCGCCTCCTGTCTCCCGTTTGCGTTTCGGCTGATTGCGTTGGTGCGCCCAAAGATCCTCGTGCTTTCCGGCGGCGCCGCTGCGGGCGCCCTGTTGCCGCAGGGCCAAGGCATTACCCGGCTGCGGGGCCGTTGGTTCGACCTCGCCGTGCCGGGGCTCGAGGAGCGGGTCCCGACCTTGCCGATGTTCCATCCATCTTTCCTGCTGCGCACCCCGGTGCGCAAGCGCGAAGCCTGGCGCGACCTCTTGTCGCTCCGTGCTCGGCTGGACGAGCTGCTCGCCGGCGATAGTGGACACTGACTCGCGGTCAGCCGGGCCCGACAGAGGTGATGTGATCGCCGCAATTTTGAAGCTTGATTGAGAACCGGATAAAATAGCCGGACGCGCGTAGCAGGGAGCGATGGCGATGCCGCGGCTCGATGAAACCCGCCCCTTTTTGCCGGTCAACATTGCGTTGTTAACCGTCTCGGACACCCGCGATGCGGCGCAAGACCGTTCGGGCAATACACTCGCTGATCTCGCGGCGTCGGCTGGGCACCATGTCGCCGCACGACGGATCGTGCGCGACGAGCAGAACCAGATCGTCGCGCAGCTCAAGGAATGGATCGCCGACCCCGACATCGATGTCGTGATCTCGACCGGCGGCACCGGGGTGACCGGTAGGGATGTGACGCCAGAGGCGTTTCACAGCGTCTATGAGAAGGAGATCGCCGGCTTCGGCGAGCTGTTCCGCTGGCTCAGCTACGAGAAGGTCGGCACCTCGACAATCCAAAGCCGCGCGACGGCGGGTGTCGCCGGGGGGACCTATCTCTTCGCGTTGCCCGGCTCGCCGAGCGCTTGCCGCGACGCCTGGGAGGGGATCCTCGTCCACCAACTCGACAACCGCTTTCGCCCGTGCAATTTCGTCGAGCTGATGCCGCGGCTGCAGGAAAATTTGAAGCGTTGATTCAGAAGCCGCGGGCGGGGTTGAGCCGGTGGTAGGCGTCAGCGTCGTCGACATCCTCAAGCATCGCAGCATGGCCCACCTTGATCCGTCGCGGCAGGCTGGCGAGCGCGTCGGCGAGGGCAAAGGGACTGGACCAGCGTACCCGTTGGAAAATGGCCGGCAGATGCTTCGGGTGCCGCGCGCCGACGAGCCAAAACCCGCCATCCTCGGCCGGGCCGAAAACCAGATCGTAGCGGCCGAGGAGGCGGAAAGCCTCGGCAAGGTGACCGATATCCAGCGTCGGGATGTCGGCCCCGACGAGGACTGCCGGGCCCGGCGGACAGACGGCGAGCGCGCGGCGCATGCGGACCCCAATATCGCCCTTGCCCTGAGCGACAGCCTCGACCCCTTTGCGCCACTCTTGGGCGTGACGGCGGGCGCGGTCGGGCGTCACCGCAATCCTCAGACGCCAGCGGCAGTCCCTCGCCAGGCTGCGCAGCAGCCGTGCGATCATCATCCGCTCGAAACGCACCGCACCGATATCGCCGATCTCCCGCGCGAGGCGGCGCTTGCCGCGGCCGAACACCGGCGCCCGCACGAACAGGACGAGAGTGGGACGCATCAGCCGTAGAGGCGCGCGATCCGATGCGGCGGCACGCCGGCGAAGTAAAGCGAAAGGCAGACGAGATTGCGCATGGATCGAAGCCAGTATCCCTCGCGCCGGTAGCGCTTCGAGGAGGTAATGCAGCGCGCCGCGATGCGCGCGAGACGCCGGCGACCGAGGCGGCGTACCAGATCGACATCCTCCATCAAGGGCAGCCGGGCGAACCCGCCGACTTGATGATAAAGGCCGCGTGGTATCAGCAACCCCTGATCGCCGTAAGGCAGCGCCACAAGGCGGCAGCGCCAAGCGACCAGCCGTTCCAGACGCCGCGCTGTGGGGGCGTCATCGTCGAGCGCGAAATCGAAATAACCGGCACGGCTCGTCCCCTCGGGAGCCCCAAGAAAAGCCGCGATCGATGCTTCCCAACCCGCCGCGAGGCGGCAATCGGCGTGCAGAAACAAAAGCCAATCGGCTGCCGCGTCATCGGCGCCGGCGGCGAGCTGAATACCACGCCCGCGCGCCGCTTTGATGACGCGAGCGCCGGCTGCCGCGGCGATTGCAACGGTTTGGTCCGATGAGCCGCCGTCGACAACTATGATCTCCTTCAGAATGGTCGAGCATCGCAGTTGCGCCAGCAGCGCGGGCAGCGTCTCCGCGGCATTCAATGTTGGGATGACGACGGAAACTTGTCCCTCATTCCGATCCTCGACCCGCATGGACGGGAGGAGGGAAGCGCCTATCTCCGTGGGAACTTGAGAGGCTAGGTCGGAGTCGTTCTTGTATTGTTCTCCGAAGCGCGGCATCATAGCGAGCATGGATATGCCGGTCACTGTAAGGCCCCGCAAGGGGCGCGGGGCGGCGAGCAACGAGAGCGGCCGCTTCGAAGGTGAAAAGCGAGTCGCGTTCGATGATGGCTGGGGCATAGCCGATGAGGAGCCGACGCCGCTAACCACGACGTTGACCGTGGATTCGACGCGGACAATCATCGCCCGCAACGACTCGCCGGATATCGGTTTCGACCGCTCGATCAATCCCTATCGCGGGTGCGAACACGGCTGCATTTATTGCTACGCGCGGCCGAGCCATGCGTTTCTCGGTTTGTCCCCCGGTCTCGATTTCGAAAGCCGCCTGTTCTACAAGCCCGCTGCGGCGGAGTTGCTGGCCGGCGAGCTCCGTAAGCCGGGGTACAATTGCCGTCCGATCGCGCTTGGCAGCAATACAGACCCATACCAGCCGGTCGAGCGGCGGCTCGGCGTCACGCGTGGCATTCTCCAGGTACTGCGCGACTTCCGTCATCCGGTGACGATTGTGACGAAATCGGCAGCAATTCAGCGCGACATAGAGATCTTGGCGGATATGGCCAAGAATCGGCTCGCGGCCGTGACCGTCTCGGTGACCACCCTGGACCGCAGTTTGGCGCGCCGGATGGAGCCGCGCGCCTCGACGCCGGAGCGCCGGCTCGAGACAATCGCGGCGCTCGCGGCCGCCGGGGTGCCAACCGGTGTATTGAGCGCACCGATGATCCCGGCGCTCAACGACAGCGAGATGGAGGGCATCCTCGAGCGCGCGCGCGAGGCCGGCGCGACCTCGGCCGGCTATACTTTGTTGCGGCTGCCCCTCGAGCTGAAGGCTTTGTTCAAGGAGTGGCTGAAGGAGAATTTTCCCGATAAGGCCGCCCATGTGCTCTCATTAGTGGCGCAAAGCCACGGCGGCCGGCTCTATGACTCGACCTGGTCGAAGCGCATGACCGGCACCGGTCCTTACGCCGACATGCTTCGGCTGCGTTTCGAGCGCGCGTGCCGCAGACTGGGCTTTAACCAGCGGACAGAAAAATCACTCGACACGACCCTCTTCCGGAAGCCTCCGCAAAAAGGCGACCAGCTGGCCCTGTTTTAAATAATTCGGGCCGCGCGGATCCTTGCGGATTCAGACAGCGTTCTCGCGTGGGGCTTACTCCGTGTTAAGGTGTATCGGCGCAGAAAGCCGTTGGAGAAGCGTCATGACGAAGATCTCCGGCAACTCGTTCGTCGTGCTGGCCGCTGGTGTGGCAGCAATCCTGGCGCTCTCATCGGCAGCGGGGCAGCAGAGGGTGCCTCCGGACCGAGCGCCCGATGCGAAAGATGAGCTTGCTCAAAACTTCCTCGCCGAGCATGAGATCGGTCGGCGCTTTCATATCGATCCGGCTGATCTGCCGGCGCCAAAGTCCGGGCCGATCGTCACGAACCGTTCGCTGGTCGTGCCGTATGACGGGCAGGGGCTGCAGGTTCCACCCGGATTTGTCGCGACGCCGTTTGCGACGGGTCTCGCCAATCCGCGGCGGCTGCTCGTGCTGCCCAACGGCGATGTGCTGGTCGCCGAGCAGAGCGCGGGCTATCTGACGCTGTTGCGCGATGACGGCGAGGGCCACGCCAAATGGATCGACCGGCATGTCGAGGACTTGAACCGGCCCTATGGCCTCGCGCTGCGGGGCGACGAGATCCTCGTCGCCGACCAAGACGCGATCTGGCGCGTGCCGCACGTCGTCGGTGCGCTGCGCGCCGGCCGTCCGGTTCCGCCGCAGAAGGCCGAGGAGGTGCCGCCCGATCAGCGCAAGCCGGTGCCAGGTG
>JAFASL010000656.1 GCA_019244535.1 Alphaproteobacteria bacterium | reverse complement strand
ACATCTCCAGGATCGCGGCGCTTGCATTGCTGCCGGCTCTGAGCATCTCCGCGGCAGCCGACCCGGTGTCTCAAGGGGCCTATCTCACAAACGCCGCTGGCTGCGAGGACTGTCACACCGATCGCGAGCATGGTGGGCAACCCTATGGCGGCGGGCGAGCGCTCGGGACGCCGTTCGGAACCTTCTACAGCCCGAACATAACCCCCGATCCGGAGACCGGTATCGGCCGCTGGAACGACGATCAATTTTTGCGGGCATTGCGGGACGGCGTGCGCCCGGATGGCGCCAATTTTTTTCCGGTCTTCCCGTATCCCAGCTTCACGAAGATCACCGATGCGGACATGCGGGCTATCAAGGCCTATCTCTTTTCACTGCCGGCGGTGCGACAGGCCAACCGGGCGCATGACGTTTCCTTCCCGTTCTCGTGGCGCTTCCTGCAAACCGGATGGAAATTCCTGTTTTTCAGCCCGGGCCCGTTTCAGCCGGCGCCCGAGCGCTCCGAAGCGTATAATCGCGGCGCCTACCTCGTTACCGCGCTCGCCCACTGCGGCGAATGTCACACACCGCGCAATTGGTTTGGCGCGATGGAGCCGGACCGCTTTCTGGCCGGGAACCCGCATGGGCCGGAGGGCAAAGCGGTCCCGAACATAACTCCCGACGCAAAGACCGGCATCGGCAAGTGGAGCGAGGAGGACATCACGACTCTGCTGAAAACCGGCCAAACCCCGGAATTCGATTTCGTCGGAGGTGCGATGGGCGAAGTCGTAAAGAACACTTCCCGACTCGATGATACCGATCGGCACGCCATTGCGGTTTACCTGAAATCGCTGCCGCCGATTCCGTCGCGCGAGAAGGGTCGCTGAAGCCAGCTTTCGGTACTGGACGGGCCGCCGGGACTTCCTATGATACCGAGCTGGGCCGCAGGTTGGTACGGCGAGCGATTTGGCCGTAGGGAGTGCGTCTTGGCGCGAGGTCGACCGGATAAGAGCTTGGCTCGGTTCGAACGGATCGCGTTGGTATTGTCAGGCGGCGGGGCGCTGGGCGCCTATCAGGCAGGCGCTTATGCGGCGCTAGAAAAGTGCGGCGTGCGCCCCAACTGGATTGCCGGGACGGCGATCGGCGCGATCAACGCTGCGATCGTCGCCGGGAATTCCCCACATGACCGCATCGCGAAGATGCGCCAGTTTTGGCGGGAGCTGAGCAAAGACGCGACGACGCGCCGCCCGCGCGGCCCTGCTTGGTGGGCCAGGTCGGCTTTCGCGAACTTTCTGGGGGCCGCCCCCCGCGCCGCGTCGGCGCAGGCTCCAAGCGACGAGCCGGTGATCTCTGCCGCTTGCTTGCGCGCACTGATCGCGGAGACCGTCGACTTCGAGCGGATCAATTCAGGAGCGATCCGGGTCATTTTCGGCGCATTGAACCTCACGACCGGGGCCGAGACGTTCTTCGACAACGACCGGCATGTTCTTACCCCCGACCATGTGATGGCAGGCACCCCACTACCGGGGCTACCACCGATTGCGATTGACGACCAGTTCTTTGGCGGCAGCGCAATCGTCGTTTCGGCACTGGAGGATGCACGCCCGGCCGACACGTTATGTTTTGCTGTGGACGGCTACGACCCAATCCCCGGGCCCCACGGGGGCATCAGCCGGACGGCCCGCGAGATTGCTGCCATGCGCCGCACGCATGATCTGCGCCGCAGAATTGCTCTGCTTGGCGAGAGGGTTCCCGCGGCGCTGCGCGGCGAGATCGACATTCGCCGGTGCCTCTCGGAGGCGAGCACTACGACAATGACGATCCTCCACCTGGTCCACGAGGTCAACGCCGCCGATTTTGCAGTCAAGATGAACGACTTCTCGGCCTCGGCAGTAACGCGACGGTGGCGCGCTGGAGAGAGCGACATCGCCACCAGCCTCGCACATCCGCGCTGGCTCGCCCCCCCGCCCCGGCTTTCGGGGATCGTCGTGCACGAGGTTCGCGGAGGTCTCGCGGCGCCGCCGCACTGAGCCTTCGACTGGCGACACGTAAGTGATCCCGACCTGCCGGCAATCTGCGCCGTTTGTGTCACCTGAAACGACCAAATAAAGGCAAGCGCCTCTTTCCGCCTCTTAAAGCAGCACTGTTAACCGAGTTTTCAAGCATTCCACCGATAGCTGCAATGCGGGCGCAGGTTATCTCCACTACCCTTGCCTAAATCGTTGGCAAGACAAATATATCCTTGAAATTGCAGAAGTTTTGCGATGGGATGATTTCGCCTGTGGATCGATGGAACAGAGAAGCGTTTCGCTGGTTTGGAAAAATCCGGCAAAACGGGGCGGTAGAAACGAGGATAGATGCTCTACGACACATACCAGGTACACAGCGACGTACTCGCCCCGATTCGTCTGATGGCGGAGTTCTTCCGCGGCGTGCTCACCCAACCCTGGCCGATAATCGAGGATGCGCCGCTGGTGCGAAGCGCGGCGGCGGCGATGGAGCTGCTCTCCAATGCCGGGATGTCGCACGACCGGCCGGAATTCGGCATCCGCAAAGTGCTGGTCGCCGGCGAGGAAGTCGGACTAACCGAGGAGGTTGTCGCTTCGCACCCTTTCTGCCGGCTCCTGCATTTTCGTAAGGAGGGCACCCGTGAGGAGCCGACAATCCTCGTCGTAGCGCCGCTCTCGGGTCATTTTCCGACCCTGTTGCGCGGGACCGTCGCGACTCTGCTGCCAGACCACAACGTCTACATCACCGACTGGCTGAACGCTCGGAATGTTCCGCTGCTCTATGGCCGGTTTGGTCTCGATGATTTTGTCGATGTGGTGATCCGCTTTATCCGGCTATTGGGACCGAGCATCCATGTGATGGCGGTCTGCCAGCCTTCAGTGCCCGTGTTGGCGGCGGTGTCGCTGCTGGCGGCGGGCGATGACCCGTGCCAGCCGGCCTCGATGGTCCTGATGGGCGGCCCGATAGATCCGCGGGCGAACCCGACCGAAGTCAACAATTTCGCCAAGGCGCATTCGCTCGACTGGTTCGACCGCACCGTCATAACGACGGTGCCGGGGCGATATCCCGGTGCGTTTCGAAGGGTCTACCCCGGCTTTCTGCAACTGGCCGGCTTTCTCAGCATGAATCTAGACCGGCACGTTTCGGCGCACTGGTCGATGTTTCACAACCTCGTCAAGGGAGACGGCGAGAGCGCGGCGGCGACCCGCGCTTTCTACAAAGAATATACCTCGGTCATGGACCTGCCGGCGGATTTCTACCTGCAGACGATCAAACGCGTCTTTCACGACCACGACCTGCCGCAGGGGCGCTTTCGCGTGCACGGCAACCCGGTCGAGCCGCAGGCGATCGAACAGACCGCCTTGATGACCGTCGAGGGCGAGCGGGACGACATCTGCGCCGTCGGCCAGACGGTGGCTGCGCACGCTCTCTGCACTGGAGTCCCGAAGGCAAAAAAGACCCACCACCTCCAGCTCAAAGTCGGCCATTACGGCGTCTTCCACGGCCGCCGCTGGCAGGCCGAGACGTACCCCAAAGTCAAGGCCTTCATCCGCGCGCAGGGCTAGGCGGGAGTGCGTTTCGCCGCCCTTAGGCGGCTTCGACCTCGACCATCGCTTCGTATTGGGCTTGGCCCACGGTGAAATGGAAGAGGCCAAGCGCCTTTTCCGGCAGAACCGGCGCGCCCGAGGTGACCTGGTTCAGGCCGACACAACCGTCGCGCATCCAAACCACACCCGGGGGTATCCGGTCGGTGATATGCGTCTTGGCCGCGAAGGCACCGCGGCGGTTGTAAACGCGGATCGCATCACCCTCTGACAGCTCTCGCCCTTTCGCATCATCTGGCGATATCCAAAGCTGCGCTCCCGTGTCGCGCTCAGCCAACATCGGCAATGCCTGACCGTGGTCGTAGAAGGCGTGAAACTGGGTCAAGGTCCGGCCTTGGCAAAGCGCCAGCGGATAACCGTCCGCGGCCGGGCGGGGCCGCGCCTCATGGACCGGCAGAGGCGGCAGTCCGGCTTCTTCGGCTCGCGCCGAATAAAACTCGATCTTGCCGGACGGCGTGTGAAACCGATGGTCCGGATAGGCGATGTGCGAGACGTTCAGGGCCTGTCTTCCGCCGTTTGCCCGCAGCGCGGCAATTGTCGCCCCTCCGGCGGCGGGATGATCGAGCACGGCGTCGATCAGTTCCTCCTGCGATGCCCAGGGATAGAAATCCGCGATTTCCAGGCGATCGGCGAGGCCCTTCAAGACATCCTGGGTCGGCCGCGTCTCGCCGGCGGGTGGCAAGATCCGGTCCATCAAATAGAGATGTGTATGCGTCGCCTTGCAGCCGACATCCTCGAGCCAAGCCGTGCCGGGGAGCACGACATCGGCGAAGCGGCGCGTCGTTTCGTTCATAAAGAGCTCGTGACAGACGATGAGGTCGAGCTTGTCGAGAGCGGCGGCAACTTTCCCGGTATCGGCATAGGACGACAGCATATTGACGCCGAACAGCAACAGAACGCGCACCCTTCCGTCGCCAAGCGCTGCGGCGATCTCGGACATCTGGTTCGGGATATACTGCCCGGACGGGCGCCTGTCGGCGGCCGCAATCGAGCCGAACCCTCCGCCATGCGCGGTTGCGGCATGCCGCGAACCGAGCCCCCCGCCGGCAATCCCATAGCTGCCGACGAGCGCGGGCAGACACGACACGGCACGCGCGGCGTGCCATGCATTCCCTCCCTTGTGAATAGAGCTCCCGCCAAGGACGATCATTGCCGGCTTCGTCGTGGCGTAGGCTCGCGCAAAGGCGATGATGCGATCGACCTCGATGCCGGTCTCTTTCGCCGCCCATTCGGGGGTGAATTGGCGGACATGCCGCGACAGTTCCTCAAATCCCAGCGTGTGCGCGGCGATGAAATCGGCGTCGTACAGGCCCTCGCCGATGATCACCTGCATCACGGCCAAGGCCAAAGCCGCGTCCGAGCCGGGCCGGATCAGCACGACCTCGTCCGATTGCGCGGCGGCCTCGGTCCGGCGCACGTCGATTGTCACAATC
>JAFASL010000651.1 GCA_019244535.1 Alphaproteobacteria bacterium | reverse complement strand
CAGATGCGGTGCCCGGTCGCGGCGCAGAGCGGGTTGTCGACGGCGACGATGGCGAGGGCGCCGAGGCTGTTGCCGCGCGCCTTCACCAAATTCATCTCCGAGATCTTCTCTTCGAGCGGGCAGCCCGCGAGCGTTACCCCGAAGGCGCTCTTCTTGAACCCGCCGTCCTTCTCCCTCGAGCCATGCGAGCAGCTGTCCTTGCCCTGATTGTGACACCAGATGCAGTAATTGGCCTGGTCGAGCGCGCCGGTCAGGTCGGTGCCGCGGTCGGTCAGCGCGAAGCCGTCACGCCGACGCCACTCCTCTTCCGGTAGCCGCAGCATCGTGACCCCGTCGCGCTCGATCGTTTCGACCGGCACGAGATGATGCATGTCGAGCCGGTGCGGCACCTGGAACAGAACGCCCCGGCGATGCTTGCGCCGGCCTTCCGGCGCCAGTGTCGCCCAGGCGGCATAACGCTCGGCCGTCGCCAGCGCCGCTGCATTCCCGGCTTCGTCCTCCAGCCATTTTGCGACGTGCTCGGCATAGGCGCGCTCCCACGCGTCCTCCGTCGGCGAGCCGATTAGCCCGTCGAGCTCGCGGGCAAGACGAGGCCCGTCGATCGCCATGGCATCGGCTTCCTTCACACCCTTGACGGCGCGCCGCTGAACAAACAGGCGCTTGACCGAATAGAGCGGGGCCAGCTCGTGATGCCGGGATTGAAGTTCCCGGATTTCTGCGCCGATGCCGAACAATTCTCCGAGAAAATCTTCGAGATGAGGCGCAAGGTCGACGAGAAGGTTCGACTCGTCGAGCCGCTCGACCGCGCGAGGATCCCGCCGCGCCGCCATCAACCGATCGTGCAAGCCAACATCCGTTTCGGCCAAGTGCGCGACAAACGCCCGATCCAGACGCAGCAAACCTTCGCGATCGTAGAGGTCGGCGAAAGAAAGCCCGTACTTGAGGACCAGTTCGGTCATAAGTCTCGATTTTGTAAGCAGGCGGCGACCGAAAGAAAAGCTACGGCAATCCGCTGCGACAGATCCGTGTCATGCAAGACGCATCGGTATGCCGGAATGTGGGCTGGTCCGCTTCGAAATAAAGGGTAACGCAGAAGGCCGCGTGCTCCATGAAATGTCACGGTACTCTCCACGGCTTGTGGCATTCTGCAGCCGGACCGGGGCTGGGCAAAGGAACTCGCCAAAACCGCGTAAGCTTAGGACGTCTCTGGTGGATCGGCGCTCGCCGGTCAAGCACGGTGTTGGCACCCGCCCTGCAGTGCGAGTCGCGCGCAACCCGGACGGGAGCCGTCTACGAGGCGTCGGTCGTTCCCCGAGCGCCAAGTAAGACGGCGGTTGCGATCCGGCTCGATCACGATAAGCTTATCCCCACATGATCCGGGCCCCTCGGGACGGCGGCGAGTGGCGGATATTCGGATGATCGATTTTATTTCCGATGTGGCCAAGACCACTGCTCGCGACCCTTTGGTCGTGGTGCTCGGGCTGTTTGTGCTCGGTGGTCTGGTTGATTATTTATTGTTTAGGAGACATTCGATACGGCGAGCTGTGGTCAGGGTCATTGTCTTGATCCTGCTCACGATCGCCCTCCTGCGTGCTGATGTTGTCCCCTACCAGCCCCTCGAGTTAACCGGCTCGCCGTTTCGTGAGACGGTTCATGCGATTCTAAAGATCGGTTGGCAGGCGTTGGCGGCCTGGTTCGTGGTCGGCGTGGTGCGCGCAGTAATCGTGTTTCAGCGCAGCCCGCGGGAAGCGAAGCTGGTTCAGGACCTACTCGCGGCACTCATCTATCTCGCTGCGCTGCTGGCGATTATATCCTACGTCTTCGATCTGCCGATCCGAGGCCTCCTCGCGACTTCGGGGGTCGCCGCAATCATTCTGGGGCTTGCCCTGCAGAGCAGCCTCAGCGATGTGTTTTCCGGCATCGTGCTCAGTTTTAGTCGGCCTTACCGCTCCGGTGATTGGATCAGCGTCGAAGGCGGTACCGACGGCCGCGTCATCGAACTGAACTGGCGCGCCACCTACATCCTGACCGCGCGACGCGATCTGGCGATCGTGCCAAACAGCACGATCGCCAAGTCGAAGATTGTCAATGTCAGTTCTCCGAGCGGTCTGCACGGGACGAG
>JAFASL010000453.1 GCA_019244535.1 Alphaproteobacteria bacterium | reverse complement strand
GCTGCTGGCGGGGCACGAGACGACAATCAACCTGATTTGCAACGGCGTGCTGGCGTTTATCCAGCATCCCGACCAATGGGCATTGTACAAGGAGGACCCGGCCGGCCGCGCCAAATGGGCGACCGAGGAATGCCTGCGCTATGATGCTCCAGTCAAATCGATCCAGCGGCTCGCCTCGCAGGACATTGAGATGCGCGGCAAGGTGATGGAAAAAAACGATCGCATCCGCTGGTTCATCTCCTCCGCCAATCGCGATCCTGAAAAGTTTGCAAACCCGAATACGTTCGACATCACGCGGCAGCCGAACCCGCACGTGGCCTTTGGCAATGGCGTCCATCACTGCCTGGGGGCGACCTTGGCGCGGGTCGAGGGCCAGGAGGTATTCAAGGCGCTGGCCGGGCGCTTCCCCAACCTGCAGATGGCTTCGGATAGGCTGGAATATCAGCCCAGCATCACGTTCCGGTCACTAAAATCGCTCCCAGTTACCTTGCAATAGGAGCCAGCGGTGGCCCGCAAATTACGCATTCGCGTGGACCACGACGTCTGCGTCGGGAACGCCATGTGCGAGACGATCGCCCCAAAGGTGTTTCGTCTCAACGAGAACCGCCAGTCGGAGCCCGTCGACCCCGCCGGGGACACGGTCGAGAAGATCCTGGAGGCGGCGGAAAATTGTCCGGTCAGCGCCATTTTTGTAGAGGACGCCGAGACCGGCGAACAATTGTTCCCGTAAACGATCGGGCTCGCGCGGAACATCGAGCCCGATCGTTGTCGCCGATAGTCTTAGCGTCTCCTCGTGCCAGGCCCTATCCCGAGGAGGAATCATCGCATGCCGGTTCAACGCTTCGCGCCGATGACCAAGGACTTCGCGACGTTCGACTGCGACGCGCATGTCACCGAGCCGCCGCTGATCTGGGAACGCGCCCATGAGTTTCTGACGCGCGACGAGCTCGATGCGCTGAAGCGGACGATCTGGTGGGATGCCGATGGTCGCCTCCTGATCGTCAATGGCCGCGCCGGTGTCGGGCTCGGCTCGCCGCGGCAGGGTGGCATACCCGGCGCGATGCGGGTCATTACCAATGCCGGCCCCGGGGTCAAACACGACATCCAGCGCGCCCTCAATGTGCGCAACCTCAATCCGAAGACGGCGCTGACCCAGGAGCAGGTGGCCTATCTCGACCATCCCGGCTCCTACGAGCCCAAGCCGCGTCTCAAGGATATGGACATCCAGGGTATCGATCAGGTCATGATTATTCCGACCGAGATCGATATTTATCCCTGGCTGGAGGACGCGCTCGGCGCCAAGGCGTTCTGCCGCGCTTATAATGAATGGGCCTACGAATACACGCTGGCCAATCCGGAACGTCTGTTCTTTGCTGCGCTTATTCCAATGCAGCACCCCGACTATGCAATCGAGGAGATCCGCCGCGTCGCGGCGCAGGGCTGCCGGGTCGCGCTCGTCCGTCCAATGGACGCAATGGGCAATTACCCGCTGCAGCCGAAATACGAGCCCGTCTGGGACGCGCTCGAAGACACCGGCATGGTCTATGGCATGCACCCCTTCCCGGCGTTCGGCAGCTCAAAGCCTTCCGGCTACAGCGAGCAATATTCCGGAGCCGAACTGATCCGCCGCACTGTCGCGACATCGGGCCTGCCGCATACCTTCCTGACGAACGTGCAGAACTTCCAGTCGGAGGCGGCGCTTTGGGTGACGATAGTGCTGATGTCGGGCTTCTTCGACCGGCACCCCAAGATCAATGCCGCAGTCTTCGAGGCGTCGTCGACCTGGCTCAGCTTCCTGATCGACGAATGCGACAAGGCCTATAAGCTCTACCGCAACGAACGGCAATTGCCGCCGCTGAAGAAGCTCCCGAGCGAGACCTTCTTCGAGCATTGCATGACCGGTTTCGAAGGCGACGAAGCGCCGCCGGCCCGGCTCCCGGAGTTCTATGGCGATATCTTGTGCTGGTCGTCCGATGTCTATCACCACGACGGCGACGATGCCTGGCGGGCGATCGAAACGATGCAGAAATACGGTCTGCCAAACGAGGATCAGGCCAAGTTTCTGGGCGCCAACGCCCGCCGCCTCTACAGGGTGCAGGCACCGGCCGCCATCATCCGCGAG
>JAFASL010000240.1 GCA_019244535.1 Alphaproteobacteria bacterium | reverse complement strand
GCAGGGATCAGTGACAGCGGTGTCAGATAAAGCATGAACATCGCAAACGATTCTGCCAGGCGGCTCGGTGCGCGCGTGAAACTTTACAGTGATATTGTTCATTGCTGCGCTTGCCGCCGACAGCAGCAGGATCAACAGGTTCGCGTCGAGCCGCTCGCTGCCCGGCCGCATGATGACGAGCACGCCGACAAATCCGACGACCACCGCGCTCCACCGCCGCAGTCTGACGTCCTCGTGCAGGACCAGGACCGCTGCTATCGTCGCGAAGAGGGGTGCGGTGAAATTTACGGCCGTTGCGGTCGCCAGCGGCACGACGGTGATTCCATAGAACCAGGTCGCCATCGAGAGCAGGCCCACCGCCGCACGCAGCAGATAAAAGCCGGCGCTACGGCTGCGCAATAGCGCCGGACCGGCTTTGATCGGCCAAGGCAACACGAGCAGGAGCCCGAACAGGCATCGGAAGAACGCGACTTCGAACGGATGCAGCGCCTGCGCGGCGACGCGGATCAGCACGTTCATCATGACCGCGCAGACCCCGCTCAGCACGATCCACAGCGCGGCGCGGGTAGTAGGCGCCAGCCGGGGCGCGGTCAAGGACGGCTAAACATATGTGGACGGCCCTGTGCTCCGATCAGTGCAGCGGCACAGTCAAGACGAAGGTGGCCAATTCCACACCCGGGTTTTGCTTGCCGATGCCGGCGTTGGACATGTGGTACAAGCCAACCCCGATCCGGGTCAGGTTGTCAAACCGGTAATCGAATTCCGCGCCGGTGCGGAACTCGCAATGTGCTCCAAGATCAATACCGGTACCGTTTGTAAAATAACCCACCGCGGCAGTGGGCGTGAAGATCCACTTCTCTGCGAAATTGACGTCGAACCCGAAGCCGCCGTAGCCATAAAAGGCCCCTTTGCCGGTCCCCATTACACCGACAAACGGCGCCACGATCCACAGCACGTCGCCGAAGCGGTATTCGCTGAGCACCAGGCCCGTTGTCCCCGCACCCGGCTTCTTATCGTCAGGCAGCACATCGAACGCTCCGCCGCCGAGCGCGATGCGCGGCGGGTCGCTCGGCGAACCAAAGGTGATCTGCGCCAAGGCGGGATTGGCTGATGCAATGCCGAGCGCCGCCAGCAGCCCGCTCGCCGCTTGGGTTATGGTTCTTATCACTGCTATTCCCCCGTACACTGCGCAACTTCCAATTGCGTCGAAACCGCATCCTAGGTGGCGTGTGCGCTTGTGCAAGAAAAACTGAGCATAAAGTGAAATCAGATCTGTTTCATTTGTTCCGTCGCCAGGATCAGTTGCTCGCGGATGCCCGGCTCCATCGCCGAATGCCCCGCGTCGGGAACGATCACATAACGCGCTTCCGGCCAGGCGCGCACGAGTTCGTCGGCACTGCCGACCGGGCAGACCATGTCGTAGCGGCCCTGCACGATGATGGCCGGCAGATGGCGGATCTGGGGAACACGGGCGACAAGATCACACTTGCCGTCGAGTAGATGACGGCTGAAGAAATGTGCTTCGATTCGCGCCAGACCGAGAGCGAGCCGGTCTTCACTGAAAGCACCCGCCGTCTCGGGGTTGGGCAGCAACGTCGAGCACGCGCCCTCGTAGATGCTCCAGGCGCGCGCCGCGGGCATGTGTATGCGCGGGTCCGGGTCACACAGCCGCCGGTAATAGGCGGCGAGGATGTCGCTGCGTTCGGCTTCGGGGAGAAATCCCGAGAAGGCGCGCCAGGCTTCGGGAAACACCCTGCGTATGCCATAGAGAAACCAGTCGATCTCCTCGCGCCGGCACAAAAAGATGCCCCGCAGAACCAGCCCAATGCAGCGCAGCGGGTGGGTCCCGGCGTAATGCAATGCCAGTGTCGAGCCCCACGATCCGCCAAAGACCAGCCATCTCTCGACGCCGAGCGTCGAACGCAGCTGTTCGATATCGGCCACCAAATGGTGCGGCGTGTTGTCGGTGAGCTCGCCGACCGGCGTCGAGCGGCCGGCGCCGCGTTGGTCGAAGATAACGATCCGCCAGAATTCGGGGTCGAAGAACCGCCGATGGACCGGGGTTGCGCCGGCCCCCGGACCGCCATGCAGAAACAGCACCGGCACGCCGCGCGGATTGCCCGATTGCTCCCAGTACATCGTGTGGCGGGCATCGAGCCGCAATGTGCCCGTGCGGTATGGCTCGATCGGCGGAAACAGATCGCGGCGGGTAATCATCGCGGGGCAGTGTAAGAGGGCCCGGGTTATTTACCTAGGCACGCTTTTATCGTCCTTAGCCCAAAAGCGTGGCGGCGCCGAGGCCGGCGAAGGGGATCGCGGAGGCGATGCGGATGGCGCGGAGCGGTAGCTTCTTCGCCATACGATTCCCGATCACGACCGCCGGTATGTTTGCCGCCATCATGCCGAGGGTCGTGCCGAGGACAACCGGAAAGAACACCTCGAAGCGCGCGGCAAGTGCGATTGTGACGATCTGGGTTTTGTCACCGATTTCGGCCAGGAAGAACGCGAGGAGGCTCGACATGAACGCCCCAAACCGGCGCACGTTCTCACCTTTCGCCTCGTATCTGTCTGGAAACAGCGCCCAGATCGCGACGCCCATGAAAGAAATCCCCAACGCCCATCCCATCCATGGGCCATCAAGCATCGAACCGAGCAGCGTGGCGACCAGCCCGGCGGCGCCATGGTTCAGCAGCTTGGCGCAGAAAATTCCCAGGAGCAGGGGCACCGGCCGCGGGAAGCGAGCGGCGAGCATCAGGGCTACGATTTGCGTCTTGTCGCCGATTTCAGCGAGGCCGACCGTCACGGCCGAGATAAAGAAGGCTTCCAAGCGGACCCATCGAGGGTTGGGCGAAGGTGGACCTTGGCACGGCCCCTCCGCCCAACCCGGGTTCCGGGAACCGTTGCCAAAGGTCTCGCCATACCCTTCGGGTCATCTGCGCCATGGCCGCAGCCAAGCATGTTGACGCAGATCCCGCGATCAGACGCGGCGGTTACTCCCCAATGACCGGGATATTCTTACCACTCATCCGCGCTCGACAAAACCCCGGAGCCTTTGCGATCACCGGCGGAGGGCCATCTCCATCCTCCACTCGGGATCACTGCCGGCCACGGTCTGCTGGTGTCTGCCTGCTAACGGCTCACAATCACCGAGCAACCACAGAGCGGGCATTTCATCGCCAGCGAGCTCTTCGCCGGTCTAAGGCCAGCTGGCCCTTTAGCTGCGCAACCAAGGCTGCGTGGTCCGAAGCGGCGCTGCCACAACGGCGGGCATAAGCCAAACCGAGAGAACTCTCGGGGGCGATTTCTTCGATCTGCCATGCTCCGGCAGATCGCGTGCCTGCGAAGACCGCCGCGGCCCCGACCCAGACGCCAGCGGACCGCAACAGATCGCGGCGCCGGTGGGCGAAATTACTCACTTACGAATCCTCCTACATTCGGCGCTTATTGGGATCTAGCGCGAACCCAGCAACGACACGCGCCTTTCCCCAGCCTGTCCGGCGACGTCGATTTCCTTGGCCAGCTTCTGCGCCATCGCGTCGGCGAACGATTTGAAGTCTTGCACGACGAGCAAGAACGCGTTGGGTCCGCCGATCACATTCTGCCGGTAATACAGGGGCAGCCCGCCGGGCGGCTGAGTGTGGGCGGA
>JAFASL010000138.1 GCA_019244535.1 Alphaproteobacteria bacterium | reverse complement strand
CAACGGCCGACATCGCGGCTGGTACAAGCATGGAGCGGGCGGTTTCGGGTGGCGCGGACCTGTCGCCGCGGCCTACGGCTGGCGCGGCTGGCGGGGCAGCCGTGACGGGCGGCGGGCGGATATTCGGAAGTCCAGCGACGATCGGCGGGGGTGCCGCATAGATCGGCGGGGGCGCGACAATCAATGGTGGGGCGACGATGATGCCGACCGAAGCACCGACCAAGAGGCCGCCCCAGGCCCATGAACCGGGACCCCAGCCCCAGCCGAAACCGCCCCAGCCCCAGGTATGGCGCCAATTCCACCAGCCCGCGCCAGCGCCGACAAATCCTGGGCCCCGCCAGCCGCGCCAGCCGTAGGCCGCGGCGACAGGTCCGCGCCACCCGAAACCGCCCGCTCCATGCTTGTACCAGCCGCGATGTCGGCCGTTGTCGTGCCAGCCTATGCCACCATGCCAGCCCCAGCTCCCACCGTGTCCATCCTCGCCGCCATGCCAGCCCCAACCCCCGCCGGCACCGTGCCAGCCCCAGCCTCCGCCGTGACCACCCTCACCCCCGTGTTTAGCCTCGACCGTGCCCGCGATCGAAATCGTCAGGGCCATCGCAGCGATAATGACCAATCTTGAGCCGATGGCTGTCGGCCTCATCGGTACTGGTCCTTACCGCTGACGCGCATGGGGATGTGTCGGATCACGCAAGACATACGGCCACCAGCCAACCCTACAATTCTTAACCAAGACTTCAGTAATACTCGGACATCCGTGCCTTTAACGGATAGACGGTACCCATAAGATGAATCCAAAAAGCGTCAAAATATCCTTACTCGGTCGCAGTTGCGGATCCGCTCGCGCGGTCAGGGTTAGGCGAAGGCTGAGATCGCTGGGCGCCCAACATCGTGTTAACGCCGGGCTGGAAGGAACTATGCTCGCTTCCTCGCACCACGCTCGGCTACGCTTTCCAAAGTGTAGCCATCCACGAACGTAGAGGGGGACCTCGCAAATGAACGATATCTCCGGTAAGACCGCGATCGTCACGGGTGCCGCTTCGGGCATCGGGCTCGGCATTGCGACCGCGCTTGCAGAGGCTGGCGCGAACATGGTCATGGCGGACATTCAAAAAGATCTAGTCGAGCAGGCCGCTCATGGTCTTTCGGGCACGAACAAACGCGTAATGCCGGTGCGGATCGATGTCACGCAGGAACAATCCGTGCTCGATGCTCTGGCCGAAGCCGAACGTAATTTTGGCAAGCTCCACATTGCCTGCAACAATGCCGGCGTCCCGATGCACGGCACCAGGCTGGTCGACGTGCCGCTCGAGGACTGGGAGTTCGTGATCGGCGTCAACATCTGGGGTGTCATCCACGGGATCCGCCACTTCGTCCCTGCCATCCTGAAGCACGGCGAGGAAGGACATGTGGTGAATACCGCATCGGTTGCCGGTTTTCAGAACCGATGCGATACAAACCAGGGAGCGTATTCGATGAGCAAATACGCCGTCCTCTCCCTGTCCGAGGCGCTGGAGCACGAATTGGCGGGCACCAATGTCGGCGTCTCGGTGCTGTGCCCAGGTCCGGTCAACACCAATATCCCTCGCGGCGCCCGCAACCGCCCGGAGCATATGGGCGGGCCGCAAATCCGAGCCGATGAGGAAGCAGTTTTAGCTGAGCGCCTCGCGACGAGAGGTCTTGACCCGAAGAAAGTCGGCGAACGCGTGGTGGACGCCATCCGCACAAAGACATTCTATGCCTTCGTCAGCGCCGTTCCCGCCGAAGTCATCAAGGCCCGACACCGTCGCATCGAGGAAGCCCTCAACAGCCCCTGGGTCACCCATTACTGAGACAAGATGACCATTAAAGAGGCACATTAAGCAAGGGAAGGACAGCCATGAGACTCGCCAACAAAGTCGCCATCATCTCCGGCGCGTCATCCGGCATGGGCGCAGCCACGGCACGCATGTTCGCGCGTGAAGGCGCCAAGGTGGTGGTCGCCGACGTCCTCGAGCACGAAGGTCGGCAAGTGGCCGAGGGCATCGGCGCCTCCGCGCGCTTCGAACTGCTTGATGTCACCAAAGAAGAGAGCTGGGCCGCGGTCGTAGCCGCCACTACCAGCCATTTCGGCAAGCTCGATGTGCTGGTCAACAATGCCGGCATATCCGGCAGCGCCGAACAGGATTTCTACAGCACCGAAGCATGGCACCGGATCATGGCGGTCAACGCGACCGGAGTGTTCTTCGGCATGAAATACGCCATCCCTGCCATGGCCGCGAACGGCGGCGGCTCGATCATCAATCTGTCGTCGATTGCCGGCATTATCGGCAGCGAGCACGTTCACGTAGCTTACAATGCCTCAAAGGCGGCGGTACGGCTGATGACCAAATGGGCCGCCGTGCAGCACGCCAAGGACAACATCCGGGCCAACTCGGTTCATCCCGGCATAATGCCGCCGATGCGCACATCCGGTCGCACTGCTGACCCCGCCATTCGAGCTGAACGCATGGGGACGATCCCGATGCGGCGGCCGGGAGAAGTCGACGAGGTAGCGTACGCCATTCTGTTCCTGGCTTCGGATGAATCGTCCTATATCACCGGGTCGGAAATCCACGTCGACGGAGGAGTGCTCGCCATATAGGTGCGCCACGGTCTTTGGTGGGCTTGATGGCCCTCTGGCATAGTGCCTGAGTAGAAGGCTCAAGGCCGCGGGCGGAAGAGAACATGCACACCTACGATTACATTGTTGTCGGCGCCGGGTCGGCCGGTGCGGCCGTCGCGAACCGGCTGTCGGCAGACCCGCGCAACAAGGTACTGTTGCTCGAGGCCGGTCGGGCCAGCCACCCTTGGTCGTCTATACCGATCGGAATGGCCCGGCTGATCACCAATCCCGCAGCCAATTGGCTCTATTCGTCCGAGCCTGAGGCGAGCACCAACGGTCGCCGGCTCCCGGTGCCTCGCGGCAAATTGCTCGGCGGTTCCAGCTCGATTAACGGAATGGTGTTTGTCCGCGGCCAGGCCCAGGATTTCGATACCTGGGCGCAGATGGGCAACCGGGGCTGGAGCTACACCGAGGTTCTGCCTTTCTTCAAGCGCATGGAAAGCTATGCCGGCGAGGGCGAGGATGCCTTTCGCGGCCGCGAGGGCCCGTTGCAGGTCACCAACCCGGAACCGCGCGATCCGCTTTTCGCGACGATCATCAAGGCGGCGGCGCAGGTCGGCATCCGGCACAACCCGGATTACAACGGCGCCAGCCAGGCAGGGATCGCGATGAGTCAGGCGACGATCGCCGGCGG
>JAFASL010000131.1 GCA_019244535.1 Alphaproteobacteria bacterium | reverse complement strand
CGCAAACATCCTGCTCTATCTCGGCGCGCATCACGGCTTGGCGCCGACGGATGAGGCGAGCCGGCCGTGGACCCATCAGCTGCAGCTGACGATCGCCGACTTTGTCGACGAGGTCCACGACACCCACCATCCGATCGCCAGCAGCCTTTATTATGAAGACCAACGGGAGGAGGCGCGGGCGCGCGCTGCGGATTTTCTGAAATCACGGGCGCCCAAATACCTGGGTTATTTTGAACGGGTGCTGGAGCGGAATGCTCGCGGCCCCGCTTATCTCATCGGCGCCGAGCTGACCTATCCGGATCTGTCGCTCTTTCAGGTCGTGGCAGGTCTGCGCTACGCTTTTCCGCGCGCAATGGCGCGCTTCGAGCCGAAATATCCGCGGGTCGTCGAACTGCATCGCCGGGTTGCAGCGCGGCCGCGGATTGCCGCCTATCTCGTCTCGAACCGCCGGATCCCGTTCAACGAGCACGGCATATTTCGAAACTATCCGGAGCTCGATCCCGGCGCGTAGGAAGTAATAGATGGGGATTCGAACCGGCGCGGAACTGCTGCAGTCACTGCGAGACGGCCGGCAGCTGTTCATCGATGGGGAGCGGGTCGCGGACGTGACGGCCGACACCCGCTTTGCGGCGGCGGCGCGCAGCCTCGCCGAACTCTACGATATGCAGCATGACCCCGCGCTGATTGATCGGATGACGTTCCGCTCGCCGATGAGCGGCGATCGGGTGGGGATTTCCTTTCTCGAGCCACGTTCGATCGATGACCTGATCCGCCGCCGCGAGATGGTGAGATCTGGATGGATGCGACCTGCGGCATGTTCGGCCGCAGCCCCGATTTCATGAACATCTTCTTCACCGGCTTTGCATCGGCAGCAGATGAATTCGGCAAGACCGACAAGCGCTTTGCCGAGAATGTCCGCACCTATCACGCCCATATCCGAGAGCACGACATCTGCCTCACGCACACTCTGGTCAACCCGCAGGTCGACCGCTCGCGCCCGGTCGAAAAGCAGGACAAGGATCTCGCGGCCAAAATCGTCAAGGAAACCGATGCCGGCATCGTCGTCCGCGGCGCCCGCATGGTGTCGACCCTTTGCGCCTATGCGGACGATCTGCTGGTGCTGCCCTCGACCTATCTCGCCAACAGCAAGGAAGCCGAGCCTTACGCCTTTGGCTTCAGTGTCCCCGTCAACGCAGTGGGACTACGGTTTATCTGCCGCCCTTCGGTAGTCCACCAGAACGCCGCCTCAGTGATGGACTTCCCGCTCTCGGCGCGGTTTGACGAGACCGATGCGATGGTCATCTTCGACGACGTGCTGGTGCCGTGGGAGCGGGTTTTCATCCACCGCGACCCCGAACTGTGCAACGGGCTCTACAACCGCACCGGCATCATGCCGCAGATCATGCACCAGTTCGCGACTAAGAACCTCGCCAAGGCCGAGTTCATGATGGGGCTCGGCTTCGCGATCGCCAAATCGACCAACATCGATCAGCACCTGCACGTTCTGGGTATGCTCTCCGAGCTGATCCAATTCACCGAGTTTTCCCGCGCCTGCCTCAGGGCGAGCGAGGGCGACGCCGCGCCGCCCCTGCGGGGTGGTGACCCCGGCGGCAATGCCGCTGTGGACCATCCGGATGATGTATCCGAAAATGTTCGTGAGGATGTGCGAGATCATCCAGCTCCTCGGTGCCGGCGGCCTTGTCGCCGTGCCCTCTTATGCCGAGCTTGCCGGATCTGCGGCGAGGGATGTTGCTATGTATTTCCAGGCAGCAAACGCGGATGCCGCGACGCGGATCAAACTTTTCCGATTGGCCTTCGACGCTGCGGTATCATCCTTCTCGGGCCGGCAACAGCTCTATGAACGATATTACTCCGGCGACCCGGTGCGGCTCGCCGGCACGCTCTATGGCCTCTACGACAAGAGCGCCTATATCGACCGCATCTTCACGATGCTCGATGAACTGGAGTCGCACCAGCGAGACCGGGTGTCTCGCCCTAACCTTCCCCCGATGCCGGGGTAGGGTTAGGGCGTTGCGTTATCCGGCCGCTAAAGCGTCGATTTCCGCGTCTTCGGGGAACCGGCCGAGCTGCTTCTTTGAGAAAACGAGCTTTCCGTCAACGGTGATTTCGAAGACGCCGGCCACGCCTTTGACGAGCTCGACTTCCTCTGCACCGCGTTCCATCAGTCTGGCCTTCGCACGGAGGGCCCGAGGTTCATAGTTTCAAGGCACGCAGTATTCGATCCGGACCTTCATCCCAGCCACCTCGTTTCAGCGACCAGACCCATCCTATCACGGCCCGAGTGATCCCGCCATGGTGGCGCCGGGCTAGTTCTCCGGCTGTGGGGTCGGGCCTTGCGGACGGTGGCCACGCTCGGCCATGAACTGATCGAATTCGGCCTTGTCCTTGGCATGACGCAGGCGGTTGAGGAACTCCTTGAACTCGCGCTGTTCTTCCTCGAGCCGGCGCAAGGTCTCGGTGCGGTATTCGTCGAATGCCCGGTTACCGCTCGAATTGGACCGCACGCTCCACCAGCCGCAGGGATTGCTTTGGGCATGAGTATGGTTATGCCATCCGCGTGCTCCGCAGCCGGTCCAGCGAGCCAGTCTCCCGCTTCCGACCAGATATCCGAGAGCCACAAGGCCGAGCGGCCACCAGATCAGAAACCCGACCACCGTCAACGCAATCCAGGCCGGATTGCCGAGATCGTCCAGTCTTGCCGCGAGAGTCATGGAAGGCTCCATGTGAATGTATTTAACATTGACATAAGCGTTCGATGCCCGGCTTGTCAAGGTTTCGGACCGTCATCTATCAGACTGAGGCCGCGCAGATAGATCAGCACTCCCGCTTCCAACAATTCCTCGGGGCTCATCGGCAGCTTGCGGCGTCCGGCGTCGGCGCGCGCAAACAACGAGGCGATGCCGTGCGCCAAAGCCCAAAAGTGAAGGCTCATCATCAACGCAGGCGGCCGCCGCTCGCTGGGCAAGCGCGCGCAGAAAGCGTCGGCGGCGCGGCGCAATACCGCAAAGGCGCGATCGGCCGCCTCGCGTAAATCGGGATCGCCTTCGAACGGCAGACCCGCCTCGAACATCGCCGAGTAGAAGGACGGTTCTTCCCTCGCGAAGGCGAGGTAAGCGCGGCCGACATTCTCAAACGCGACAAAGGGATCGGGCCGGCCCTCGCTCCAGGCGCGGCTCAGACGCTCCTCAAACACCTCGAAACCGCGGCGCGCCACGTCCGCGAGCAGCGCCTGGCGGTCGCGGAAATGCCTGTAGGGGGCCGCCGAACTGACGCCTGCGGAGCGCGCCGCGTCGGCGAAAGTGAAGCCCGCCGGCCCTTTTTCGGCGATCAGGTTGAGCGCGGCGCGGATCAGCGCCTCGCGCAGGTTACCATGATGATACCCGCGACGCTCGGTCGCCCGATCGTCTCTCGACCAACTCATGCGAGCTATTCTACAACGCGCCGGCAGTAGGCAAACGGGGACGGTATGGCAGACGCCCGCAAAATCACGCTTTTCCACTCGCCAAACACGAGATCGTCGGGCGTTCTGACTTTATTAGAGGAGATCGGCGCGCCCTACGAACTGCACGTGCTAAATATGAAGGCCGGCGAACAGCGCCAGCCTGAATATCTTGCGATCAATCCGATGGGAAAAGTGCCGGCCCTGCGGCACGGCGAGGCTCTGGTCACCGAGCAGGTCGCTATTTTCCTCTACCTCGCTGATCTTTTCCCGGATGCCCGACTTGCCCCGCCGATCAGCGATCCGCTGCGCGGCCCTTATCTGCGCTGGACGGTGTTCTACGCCGCCTGCTTCGAACCCGCAGTCGTTGATCGTGCCACCGGGCGCGACCCGGCGCCACTGCCGATGTCGCCCTACGGCGTTTACGACACAATGCTGAAGACGTTGACCGACCAGCTCACCAAAGGTTCTTATCTGCTCGGCGACCGCTTCACCGCGGCCGACGTGCTATGGGGTGGGGCACTGACTTGGACCACGATGTTCAAGATGGTCCCCGAGCTTCCGGTCATTACGGGCTATATCGGCCGTTTCAATGCACGGCCTGCAGTCGCGCGAGCCAAAGCCAAAGACGCGGAACTCGCTGCCGCGCATGAGGCGGCCGCACCGTCTGTCGAAAAATCCTAGGGATCGACGCGTTCAGCGCGCGTCGGCGTCGCGGACCGCCACCCCGAGAATTCCGCCGTCTCGAGCTTGCAGAATTGCCGCGACCCGATCGCATGGCGAGCGAATCGGCACCTCGAAGGTTCGCGCCCGGCCATCGAAATGCGCGACCTCGTCAATGCTGCGCACCACGTCGACGTGGGGCAGCGTACGCCCGCTGTTCTCGCCCCGCGCCACCGCCGTGACATGCCGCCGGTCGAAGCCGATCAGCAGGAGCGTCGCCGCGCCATCGCCGTTCCTGCCAGGGCCCAGCGTGATGTGCGCTTGACCCTGATCGACTGCGAGCACAACCGGGATTTCTTCGTGGCTTCGCCGCGCCGCTTCCAGCGCCTGCTCGACCTCGCTGCGGTCGGAGCCGACCGCCTGCCATTGCCCATCTACGACGATTTGCGGCGTATAGACGGTGGCGAGACCCAGACGATCGGCATAGGCGTGCTGGCGCCGGGTCGCGTCGGCGCTGGAGTACGGGTCCTTCCAGCCAAGCCGGTCCCAGTAATCGACATGGAATGACAATGCCAGCACATCAGGCCGGGCGGCCAGCTCGGCGAGCAACGCATCGGCAGGCGGACAAGACGAGCAGCCCTCAGAGGTGAACAGCTCGACGACAGTCGGACGTTCACCCGCAAACAGTGGGGTGGTCCCCAGCAGGAGCCAGATCAGGGAGGTCAGCAGACCGAGTCTGGTCATGCGTTAAACTACAGCAGCCTGCGCGGATCTTTGGTTCAACACGGCGTGAGCAGGACGGCTGTGCTCCAAGCTCGCCCTTACAAGATGAACCGCGACAGATCGGCGTTCTGCGCGAGGGTGCCGACCCGGTCGCGGACGTAGGCGCGGTCGATTGCGACTTGCGTTCCTGCAGGACGATCGGAGGCGGTAAAGCTGACCTCTTCGAGCAGCCGCTCAAGAATCGTGTGCAGACGCCGCGCCCCGATATTCTCGACCGCCGCGTTGATTTCCTCGGCCAGCAACGCGAGTTCGTCGATCGAGGAGTCGTCGAAATCGAGTGTGACGCCTTCTGTCGCAAGCAGTGCCTTGTATTGCTTGATCAGACTTGCTTCGGGCTCGACTAGGATGCGGCGAAAGTCGTCCCGGTCGAGCGCCTTCAATTCAACCCGGATCGGAAGCCTGCCCTGCAGTTCAGGCAGCAGATCGGAAGGCTTGGTCTGGTGGAATGCGCCCGAGGCGATGAACAGTATGTGGTCGGTCTTGACCGCGCCATGCTTAGTCGCCACCGTCGTGCCTTCGATCAAAGGCAACAAATCGCGCTGCACTCCTTCACGGCTGACGTCCGGACCACCGACGCGCTCGCCGCGCCCGCAGATCTTGTCGATCTCGTCGATGAAGACGATGCCGTTCTGCTCGGCCGAGGTCGTCGCCTCGCGCACGACCATCTCCTGATCGAGAAGCTTGTCGCTCTCTTCAGCGACCAGGACCCGGTGACTGTCGGCGACAGTCATCCGCTTGGGTTTTGAGCGCGTGCCGAAGGCTTTGCCGAAAATGTCGCCGAGATTGAGCATCCCCATTTGCGCCCCGGGCAGCCCCGGGATCTCGAAGGTCGGCAAGCTGGCCGCGGCACTCTCCTGAACCGGGATTTCGATCTCACGATCGTCGAGCCCGCCTTCACGGAGCATTTTGCGGAATTTCTGACGCGTGTCGGCGCTGGCGCCCGAACCAACCAGCGCATCGAGAACCCGCTCCTCGGCCGCCATTTCGGCTTTGGGCTCGACTTCCTTGCGCAACCGCTCGCGCGTCATCCCGATCGCGATTTCGAGCAGATCGCGCACGATCTGCTCGACGTCCCGGCCGACATAACCAACCTCGGTAAACTTGGTCGCCTCAACCTTGACGAACGGGGCTTGCGAAAGGCGCGCCAAACGCCGCGAAATCTCGGTTTTTCCGCAGCCGGTCGGCCCAATCATTAGGATGTTCTTTGGCAACACTTCCTCGCGCAGCTCAGGGCTGAGCTGTTGACGCCGCCACCGATTACGCAGCGCGATTGCGACGGCCCGCTTGGCTTCGTGCTGGCCGACAATGAACCGGTCGAGCTCGGAGACGATCTCGCGCGGGCTGAACGAGGTCATGAAGTTGGACTCCGAGAACGCCGCTCTCCGGAATCCTCCCTCTCGGGCCTTGGCGGCGTAGAGGGTCGGGGGGAAACCGCTAATCCGATCCACGCCGCCCACCTCACCCTCCCGTCGCTTCCGCGACGAGCCTCTCCCTGTCCCCCCGCCAGCGGCCGGAGAGGGACGGACACGAAAGGACATCGGCGGGCGGGCATCAGTACTCCAACTTCTCAAGCGTAATCTTGTCGTTGGTGTAAATACAGATCCCGGCGGCAATTGCCATCGCGCGACGTGCGATCTCCTCGGCGGTGATGCCATCGATCGCGATAAGCGCGCGCGCCGCAGCCAGCGCGAAGCCACCGCCGGAGCCGATGCCGATGAGGCCGTCCTCGGGTTCGAGCACGTCGCCGGTGCCCGAGAGAATGAGAGACACATGCTTATCGGCCACTGCCATCATCGCTTCGAGCCGGCGCAGGTAGCGGTCCGTGCGCCAGTCCTTGGCGAGCTCGACGCAGGCACGGGAAAGCTGCCCGGCATATTA
>JAFASL010000030.1 GCA_019244535.1 Alphaproteobacteria bacterium | reverse complement strand
CGGCGCTGCGGCGGTTCAAACGCTCCATGCCCAGACTAAGCTGCCCGCCTACAACATCGCGGAGATCGCAATCAAGGATCAGGACGGATATACGAAGGAATATCTTCCACTTATTACGAAGGCGCTTACCGACGCGGGCGGCAAGTTCCTTGTCCGCGGGGGTAAGACGATATCCTATGAAGGTGAAGCTCCCGCACCCCGCGTCGTTTTGATTCAGTTCGAGAGCTTGGACAAGCTGCAAGCCTTGTACGATTCTGCCCCCTATAAGCAGGCCGTCGCAGTTGGCGATAAATATGCGACCCAGCGCATCTTTGGCGTCGAAGGGGCCTCACCGTAAGGATAAAAGCGGGCCGCTCATAGTGATTCCGCCGGCAATTCATTCCTTTATTTTTTCGATCCGAATGGGATCCGGATTGAGATCAGTTCCGACCTCGATGGCGCGACGAGGAGGATTTGCAAGTCATCGGATCGTGCAGCGTGAGCAAGAGCGAACTGCGAGCCGAACTCGAAACGATCAGCAGCGACGACGCACGGATCGACGATAGGTTGCGGCGATGACGCCTTACGGATTCGGTCGAGAGGCCCCGCCTGCATCTTGGCAGCGGCACGACGGTGATCGCCGCCGAGCGCACCGACCGGCGTCGCTACGGACCCCGGCTATGTCGATACGATCGTGCGCCGCTGGCAGGCTGACCGGTGGCAGTGCTCGGCATGCCGCGATCCCGGCGCGGTCGGCTGGCGCTGAGGCTGTCGATCCCATGTGATCAAAATCAGTGCATCGAGCGGAACGTTGTGTTCCCTCTGCTGTTCTTTTCGGCAATCAAACCCGGAGGGACGCAACCATGGGTGCAATCCTGTTATGGCTGTTGGGCATACCGATTCCGATCATCATCCTGCTGCTGTTGCTCTGGCATTAGCAGAAAAGCGCGGGGACAATCATGGAAACTTCGAGCGTTTCGGTCCGTGATGGACGCGAAGACACAACTAAGCGCGGCGCGGTCGAAAGCGCTATCTCCGCAGTGTCATGGCCGGCGATCATTGCCGGCGCCTTTGCAATCGCCGCAGTGGCGCTGATATTGCTGGCCCTCGGATCGGGTCTGGGCTTTGCGTCGATCTCGCCGTGGTATAATTCCGGCCCGTCGGCGACGACGTTCGGCGTCGGGGCGGCAATATGGTTGATTGTCGTGCAATGGATCTCAGCCGCGCTGGGCGGATATCTCACTGGCCGGTTGCGGACCAAATGGGTCGGGGTTCATACCGACGAAGTTTATTTCCGCGACACTGCTCATGGATTTCTGGCGTGGGCCGTCGCTGCCGTGATCATGGCGGCGGCGCTGTCCTCCATCGTCTCCTCGGTGGCCGGCAGCGTGGCGCGCGGCGCCGGATCTGTCGCCAGCGCCGCGGCGCAGGGTGCAGGCACGGCTGCGGCTCAGTCGGGCGCCGATCCGACGGGCTATTTGATCGACACTTTGTTCCGCTCGGACCACGCCGATGCCAACGCCACCCAGCAGGAAATTCGCACCGAGGCTACTCGGATCATTGCTTCGGGGCTGCGCGACGGCGACGTTCCGGCAGCCGATAAGACCTACCTCGCCCAGCTCGTCGCGGCGCGGACGGGGATCAGCCAGGCCGATGCCGAGAAGCGGGTCAATGACGTAATCGCGAAAGCGAAAGATGCTGAGGTTAAGGCTCGCCAGGCCGCCGAGACGGCCCGCAAGGTGGCGGCCACCGCTGCGTTTTTTACTGCTTTTTCGATGCTGGTCGGGGCCTTCATCGCTGCTGTTGCCGCGACTATCGCCGGGCATCGGCGTGATGAGGCGATGGCCCTTCGCGTCGCCTAGCAAATCGACGCGTCCTCCTCGGCTAGCATCTCCGCTAGGAGAGTGCGGTCGATGTTGCCGCCGGAATGGATGATGGCGACCCGTTTGCCGGCGAGCCGAGCGCGCCTGCTACGGGCGGCGAGGGCGGCGGCGCCCTCGATCGCAGTCAGTTTATAGGGATCGAAAATCAGCGTATCCGTTTCGATCGACAAGTG
>JAFASL010000690.1 GCA_019244535.1 Alphaproteobacteria bacterium | reverse complement strand
CTCGTCCGGGCCGGGCTCGGGCACGGGCACTTCGCCGAGGATCAGCTGATCGATAGCGCCCCATTGGCGGCAAATCAGGGCCCGCATCGCCGAGTTCCTGCGAGAAGATCTATCGATGTTCATCCGGGCGGCTCGTGGATGGCGAGGCATATAGACTGAAACGTCGGGCTGCGACATGTTTCGGTGACCGCGAGGCGGCGAAGCCGTCTTCGTTTCGACCTGGAGGATTGCCATGCAGCTTACCCCTCAGCAGCTCCGTCAGTTCGACGAAGAAGGGTATCTGTTTCTGCCCGACTGCTTCTCTGAAGAGGAAGTCGCGACCCTGCGCGACGAAGCCGAGCAGATCTACGCGACGAACCGCCAAGAGGTCTGGCGCGAGAAGACAGGGGCGCCGCGCACCGCCTTTGCCGCGCACACCTACAATGAGGCGTTCCGTTTGCTCGGCAATCACCCTCGGCTGATCCGGCCGGTCGAGCAGGTGTTTGGCGAGAAGCTCTACATGCATCAGTACAAGATCAATGCCAAGGCTGCCTTCGAGGGTGACGTCTGGCAATGGCACCAGGATTACGGCACATGGGCGCGCGACGACGGCATGCCGGAGCCGCGCGCAATGAATATTGCGGTGTTCATGGACGAGGTGATGCCGATCAATGGCCCGCTGATGCTGGTGCCGCGCAGCCACAAGCACGGCGTCCTGTCGGCCGGGCACGACGAGGAGACGACATCCTACCCGCTATGGACGCTCGACAACGAAACTGTCACGAGGCTGGTGAACCTGGGGGGCATTGTCGCTCCTACCGGCAAGCCCGGCGGCGTTCTGATGTTCCACGGCAACCTGGTGCATGGCTCGGCGCCGAACATCACGCCCTACCCGCGCCGCATCGTCTATTTGACCCTCTGTGCGGTGTCGAACTACATCCGCAAGCCGACCCGCCCGGAGTGGATCGCGCATCGTGATTTCACGCCGATCGAGCCTGTGGCAGATGGCGCCCTGCTCGACTACGCGCGCGCGTACAAACGCGAGGCAGCCGAGTAGCTCCGCTCATGAGCCTTTATCATCTCTTGCGTCAGCGCGCCGCCGCTGCACGGCCCGTGCGGGTGGGGCAGATCGGGGCCGGCAAGTTCGGCTCGATGTTCCTGAGCGAGGTGCCGACCACAGCCGGGATCGAAGCTTCGCACACAACGTTACGCTGTTGCGCGATACCGCTGCGGGCGAAGTCGTGCGCTGGGCCGACGCAGAGGCGCCCGCGAGCGCCGCAATAACGGCGAGACGCGACATGGAGCGGCGTTTTGCGGCGCCGCAAGCTGCCATCGCGGCACAATAGGAATTGCCGGGTCGCCGCTGCGGGCTATGCGGCCGGCCGTTCCAGCTTTCCAGGACTTATTGGTCCAAAAGCGCCCGCCACGCCGGGCAATAAATCGCTGACCTTCATTCGCTTCACTCGAGCCTATTTCGCGCGCCTTCGTCCCAAAAGCGCGGTATCATCGCTCCGATATCCCGTTTCGCGAAAGGCGGGGGAGGCTTGGACATCGCCACCTGGCTGCGCGGCCTGGGGCTTGAGCGCTACGAGCCCGCGTTCCGCGACAACGAAATTGATTCGCAAGTGCTGCCGAAACTGACGCCGGAGGATCTCAAAGAAATCGGCGTCGTCGCGATCGGCCACCGTCGCAAGCTCCTCGACGCAATCGCTGCGCTGAACATTGAGCAGCCTGCCCAGACGCCCGCGGCATCGGAGGCAACCCAAGCGGAGCGGCGTCAACTGACGGTGATGTTCTGCGACCTGGTCGGCTCGACGGCGCTTTCGTCGCAGCTCGACCCCGAGGATCTGCGCGAGGTGATTGCCGCCTATCACCGCGCCGTCACCGCGTTGGTCTTAGAGATTGGCGGATTCGTCGCGAAATACATGGGAGACGGAGTGCTCGCCTATTTCGGCTACCCGAGAGCCCATGAGGACGACGCGGAGCGGGCGGTTCGCGCGGGGCTGAGCCTGATCGACGCTGTCGGGCGGCTCGATGTCAAATCCATCAGGCTGCAAACCCGCGTCGGGATTGCCACCGGGCTGGTCATCGTCGGCGATCTGCTCGGCGAGGGATCGGCGCAGGAGCAATCGGTTGTCGGCGAAACGCCAAACCTCGCCGCACGGCTGCAGGCCGGGGCCGAACCGAATACGGTCGTCATCGCGGAGAGCACGTATCGGCTGGTCGGCAAACTCTTCGAGTACCGCAATCTCGGCGCCATCGAGGTGAGGGGCATGGCCGCGCCGGTACCGGCCTGGCAGGTGTTGCGCCCAAGCGCCGTCGCGAGCCGGTTCGAGGCGTTGCGCGGATCGGTGCTCAATCGCCTGGTCGGGCGTGACGAGGAAATCGGCCTGCTGATGCGCCGCTGGGAACGTGCCAGAGCGGGGGCCGGCCAAGTCGTGCTGGTTTCCGGCGAAGCCGGCGTGGGCAAGTCGCGAATGACGGCGGAACTGGAAGAGCGCCTTCGTGACGCGCCGCATTTCCGCCAGCGATTCTTCTGCTCGCCATACCGGCAGGACAGCGCGCTTTATCCATTCATCGAGCAAATCGGGCGAGCAAGCGGGTTTGCGCCGGCCGACACATCGGGTGCGAAGCTGGAAAAACTCGAAGCACTGCTCGCCCGTGGATCGTTGCCGAGCGAGGATGTCGCGTTTCTCGCCTATCTGGTGTCGTTGCCCGGCTCAGAGCGTTACCCTCTGCCGAACCTCAGTCCGCAGCGCAAAAAAGAACGGACGCTGGAGGCGCTGCTACGCCGTCTGGAGGGTCTCGCGCGCCGGCAACCGGTCGTGATGATCGTCGAGGACGCGCATTGGATCGACCCGACATCGCGCGAATTGCTCGATTTGACCGTCGAGCGGATCGGTAATCTGCCGGTACTGCTGATCGTCACATTCCGCCCCGAGCTAGCGCCGCCTTGGGCCGGGAGACCGCAGGTGACAATGCTGATGCTCAATCGGCTGGATCAGCAAAACCGAAGCACCCTCATAACCCAGATTGCCGGGGGCAAGCAATTGCCTGCCGATGTCGTCGCCCAAATCGCCGAGCGCACCGACGGCGTGCCATTATACATAGAGGAGCTGACCAAGAGCGTGCTCGAAAGCGGGCTGCTGCGCGAGGAAGCCGATCGCTACGTCCTCGAAGGTTCTTTGCCGCCGCTGGCGATCCCGACCAGTCTGCACGCTTCGCTGACGGCGCGCCTCGACCGTTTGGGCGCGGTACGGAATCTGGCGCAGATCGGCGCAGCATTCGGACGATGGTTCCGCTACACCTCACTGCGCGCCGTCTCCGGGCTTCCAGAGGACGAGCTGCAAGCGTCTCTCGCCCGGCTCGTCGCCTCCGAATTGGTGGTTCAGAACGGCACGCCCCCCGACGCGGTCTACAGCTTCAAACACGCGCTGGTGCAGGAGGCAGCTTATGGCAGCCTGCTGCGCAACAACCGGCGGCAATTGCACCGGCAAATCGCCGAAAACGATGGAGACTTATTTCCCGGAAATGGCCGACAGCCAGCCCGAGTTTTTCGCGCGGCATTACGCCGAGGCCGGGCTCATTGAAAAATCCGTGGCCTGCTGGGGCAAGGCCGGTCACAGATCGGTCGCCCGCGCAGCGGTCGCCGAAGCGGCGGCGCAATTCGAAAAGGGATTGGACCAGCTGGCGCTGTTGCCGGACAGCCCGCAACGCCAGCGGCAGGAGCTCGAATTGTGCAGCTCGCTGAGCGCGGCGCTGCGCGCCGTCAAAGGCCAAGGGGCGCCCGAAACCGGCCGCGTCTACGGCCGCGCGCGCGAGCTGTGGGAGCAGCTGGGGTTCCCATCGGAATTTGTTCAGATCCCTTATGGGCAGTCCCGCTATCACGCGCATCGCGGCGAGTTGGATTTGGCGCAGCGCCTGGACGAGGATCTGCTGCATCTGAGCCGGCAACGGAACGACCAGTCCGGCCTCGTTCTGGGTCACCTGTCTTCCGGGGTGAACCTGATGTTTTCCGGCAGGTTCGTGTCGTCACGGTCGCATTTGGAAAAGGCGCTGGCGCTCTTTAATCCAACCTTCCATCGCCCGCTAGTCCGTCACGCCGGAGTTCATCCCCAGATCTTCGCGCGGGCCTACTTGGCGAATGCCCTCTTCTGTCTCGGCCTTCCGGACCAGGCGCTGGTACGCAGCGCCGCGAACATTCCCGAGGCCAGGGAACTGGCTCATCCGCCGTCCTTGGCCGGCGGCTTGGCGATCGGCGTCAGACTGCTTGCGCTTCTGGGAGACATTGCGGCGCTGGCCGAGTGGGTAGGCCAGCTGTTTGCGGTGGCGAGCGAGCACGGGTTCCCGCACTGGCGCACCCAGGGAGAGATCTATCACGGCTGGGTAAAGGTCAGAACCGGCGAGGTGACCCGGGGAACATCGCTGTTGCGCGGCGGTCTGGCTGCTTATCGCGCCGGCGGGGTGGAGCTGTTCGTGCCGCATTACCTCGACCTTTTGGCCGCGGCATGTGAGGTCGCAGGGCAGGCCGAGGACGGTTTGAGTTTGCTGGATGACGCGCTGCGGATTGTCGAACGAACCGGGGAGCGCTGGTTCGAAGCCGAGCTGAACAGGCACAAAGGCCAGCTCGCGCTGTCGCAAGGGGATGCCGAAACTGCCGATGAATTGTATCGCAAAGCGCTAAGCATCGCCCGGGAGCAGGAGGCCAAGCTCTGGGAATTGCGCGCCGCTGTGAGCCTCGCGCAGCTACACCGCGACCGGGGCCGCTGCACCGAAGCCCGCGATCTTCTAAAGCCGGTCTACGACTGGTTCACCGAGGGCTTCGACACGCCGGACCTCAAAACAGCAAAAACGTTGCTCGACGAGCTTAGTTAAAAATTTGCTTGACAGCAGCGCACAACCGCGCGTAGAGAGCCGCTCATGCACTACATTGCGCAGATTATTCCGGCTAGGTGCTTCACCATGGCGAACGACCTCTCGCATCAAGCGGGGCTGAGGGGATACGTGTGCGCTGAGTAGTCTGCGCAGATAGACGGTTTTCAGGGCCCCGCCGGACACGGACGGGGCGTTTCTCTTTTCTGCCCGACGATGCCCGGCGGGGCCTTGCGATCGAAGGATGCAAGGCTATGTTGGAGGAAGTTTGGCCTGAAATAGGCACCGCCTGGCTTTCCGGTGTACTCGCCGGGGGCGGGTCCATCCTCGTGCAGTGGCTGATGCCCAAAGCCGCCCAATTGCTCCGGCGTCGGCGGGCCGCCGAGCATCCGCGGCTCGAGCGCCGGCTCGCGGCAATCCTGGCCGCCGATGTCGCCGGTTATTCACGGCTGATGAGCGCCGACGAGGAGGGGACTCATCTCCGCCTCTTGGCCTATCGCCGCGAGATCATCGCGCCGAAAGTCCGCCAGCATCGTGGCCGCATCGTCAAGCACACCGGCGACGGGGCTCTCGTCGAGTTCTGCAGCGTTGTCGACGCCGTGCGCTGCGCGCTGGACGTGCAGCGGATCATCCGATTGCGCAATTCCGGGATGCCGAAGAACCACCGCATCGAGCTGCGCATCGGCGTCAATCTCGGCGATGTGATCGTGGCGCCTGACGACATCTACGGCCATGGCGTCAACGTCGCCGCGCGCCTCGAGGGCCTCGCGCCGCCAGGGGGCATCTGCATCTCCGCCGATGCCTGGCGGCATGTACGCGGTGCGGTCGCGGCCGAGTTTGTCGACCTCGGCGAGAAGCGGCTGAAGAACATCGCCGATCCGGCGCATGTCTTTGCGATTGCTCCGGCTGCGTGACCCTCCACCCGCCCGTCCCCAGCGACTTGGTCCGCGGGGACGGGTGGGTGAGTGCGAGGCTAGCGTTTAGGGCGGCGTTGACGTAGGCTCGCTGCCTGGCGCTACGGTCGACGGGAGGCGTGATGCCGGCGCGAACAGGAAAGCAATATCTCGCTGGATTGCGCGAGCAGGAGCGCGAGGTGTGGCTCGAGGGCGAGCGGGTCAAGGACCCGACGCGCCACCCCGGCTTACACGGCGGGGCGCGCGCGATCGCGTCGCTGTACGACATGCAATGCGACCCGAAATTCGTCGACGAGATGACCTATGTCTCGCCGACCACCGGCGACCGGGTTGGATTGTCGTTCATCATCCCGCGCACCCGCGAGGACCTCGAACGGCGCCGAGTCATGATGCTGAACTGGGCGCGGACCACCTGCGGCATGATGGGCCGCTCGCCGGATTTCATGAACGTGACTTACGCGGCCTGGGCCGGCGCGGCCGATTATTTCGCCGGAAGAGAACACGGGCGGCCCGAATTCGCCGAGCACATGCGGCGCTATCACGAATACATCCGCGAGAACGACCTGACCCTCACCCATTCGCTGATCAACTTGCAGCGCAGCCGCACGGTTTCAGGCATCTTCAATCTAGAGGAGGGAACCGCGCTCGAGGTGGTGCGCGAGACCGATGCCGGCATTGTCGTGCGCGGCGCGCGCATTCTCGCGACATTGGGGCCGCTTGCCGACGAGATCGGCGTGT
>JAFASL010000548.1 GCA_019244535.1 Alphaproteobacteria bacterium | reverse complement strand
GCCCTGCGCTGCACGATGTGCCACGGCGCCCGCGGCCTGAGTCAGGCCAATACACCCAACCTCGCCGGGCAATATCCGGTGGCGATCTACAAAGAGCTCGTCGATTTCAAAACAGGTGCGCGAGTTAGCGCTATCATGGCCCCGCTTGTAGCCGACCTCAGTGACGCAGATATGCGCGATCTGGCCGCCTATTACGCCTATCTGCCGCGCGTAACTAGCTCAAACGCTGCGGCCGGCGAGGTGCCGCTCATCGTCGCGAGCGGCGCGCCCTTGCGCGGTATCGCGCCTTGTGGGGCGTGCCACGGCGAAGTCGACAGCAAGGCCAGCGCGGCATGGCTCGAGGGACAGCCGGCGGTCTATCTTCGCACCCAACTCGAGGCTTTTGCCTCCGGCACGCGGCGCAACGACATCGGCCAGCAGATGCGCAATATCGCGCGTGGAATGACAGCGGCTGAAATCAACGCCACAGGCGAGTTTTACGCGCGAGCTCCATAGATAGTCTCAGATTTCCTACGCGACTGGGGGTGCCGGAGATCGCCGGCCGCCGCGACGCGGCGGCGTGCTGTTCAGGCGTGTTCAAAACCAGCCGCGCCATTTGAACCACACCAAAGGAAGCACAGCGCTGAGGGCAATCAAGGTAAGCCCATAAGGGTAGCCCCACACCCATTCGAGTTCCGGCATGTTCCTGAAGTTCATGCCGTACATGCTGGCGACCAGGGTTGGCGGCACCCCGACGACCGAGACGATCGTCAGAACTTTGATGATGTTGTTCTGGTCGATGTTGATCATCCCCAATGTGGCATCGAGCAGCAGCTGCACCTTGTTCACCAAATGCGCATCGTAGTCGTTGAGCGAAGTGACGTCCTGGCGCAACGTGTCCAGCCGCGGCTTTACCTCGGTCGGCAACCAGTCGGCGGCCATTGTAGAAACGAAGGGCACGATTCGGGCGATCCCGAGGAGGCTGTCGCGGATCTTCGACGCCAGATCCCCATGATGCCCGACACGGCGGAGAATGACCCGCAGATCGGCGTCGTCCATGGAACGTCGGCGGGTCAACGGTCCGCTCGGCCCTTTACGAAACAACCTATGCGAGAGAGAATCCAGCTCGCTCGCGCTGCGTTCAAGCGCATCAGCCAGTCTGTCGACAACCGCCTCGAGCAGTTCGATGAAGACGTCTGCGCTGGTCATTCTCGAGCTGTCGGGCGGGAGGCGATGTTCGGCGACACTCCCAAACGAGGAAAGCTCGGCGAAGCGCACCGTAATCAGGCAATTACGGGTCAGGACAAACCCGACCGGCGTAGAGATCGGCTGATCCGGTTCGGGCCGGTATATCAACGGCGCGCTCAGATAAAGGGCCCCGCCCCGCGCGCGCAGTCGGCTGGAGCTCTCAATCTCGCTCAGCTCGTCATGGCTCGGTACCTTGAGGCCGGTAATCCTTTCGACAAAGCCCATTTCGTCCGGCTCGGGTCGCAACAAATCGATCCACACGACATTGCCGGGCAGCCGTTCGCTCTCCTTATCTACCTTCAGTTGGCAGCGAACCCCGCGGCTGTCGCTGAACATCAGCATGATTGGCGGTTCTCCCCCCGCAGGAGCTCAGTGCCGTTCAACCGCCAAAGCGACGGGCCGGATCTCGGTAACCTCAGAAATGCTGTCCTCCAGCAGCTGATCGCCATAGCATCCCGCTTCCCCCGGCTGAGACCCGCGCCGATACTACGCCGGCCGCTCATCGCCGCAATCGACGAGGTGACTTGGTGAAGCGCGTCCTAACTGCCCGGTTCATGCACGAGACCAACACATTCAGCCGGGTATTGACCGACATGGCGGTGATCCGCCGCCGCGATTATCATCTCGAGAACGAGATCCCGCAGGCGTTCCGCGGCACGAGGTCAGCCTTCGGCGCGACATTCGAGGCGGCCGACAAGTTCGGGTGGACGCTGGTGCATCCGGTATCCGCCAACCCGAACCCGTCCGGCATCGTCACCAATACGGCGTTCGAGACGATCACCGGGATCATCCTTGCTGCGATCGACGCAAAAGGTCCAATCGACGGGGCTCTGCTGCATCTGCACGGCGCCATGGTCAGCGACGATTACGAAGACGCCGAAGGCGAGTTTCTGGCGCGGCTGCGCCAGCGGCTCGGACCGGAGGCGCCGATCGTCGTCACTCTCGATCTGCACGCTAATGTGACGCAAAGAATGGCCGATAACGCCAGCGCGCTGATCGCTTACCGAACCTACCCGCATATCGACTATTACGAGCGGGCGTGGCAGGGCGCCGAATTGCTGGACCGTGCGATGCGAGGCGAGATCCGGCCGAGAACCGTCATTGCGCGCCGGCCGATGATCTATGGCCTCGACCACGGGCGCACCCAGCGCGGGCCGATGGCCGAGTTGATCGCGCGCGGCGAGGCGTTGGAAAGAAGCGGCGACGCGCTGGTTGTCAGCATCTGCGCCGGGTTCAGCCGGGCCAATATCCGCGACGTCGGCCCGTCGGTGACGGTAACTGCGGACGGCAACGGCGAGCGGGCCCGGGCGATCGCCGAAGAATTCATGGATTACGCGTGGGAGACTCGTGACTTCACGACAGTCAAATTGGTGTCCATCGACGAAACGGTGGCCTTAGCTCGCCGCGGGCAGCCGGGTGACAAGCCGCTGGTCGTCGCCGACTATACCGATAATCCCGGTGGCGG
>JAFASL010000535.1 GCA_019244535.1 Alphaproteobacteria bacterium | reverse complement strand
CCGCTGCGCCAGGCCATGATGTAATAGATTTTAAAAGCGACGCCGACGCCGAGCAGCAGCGGCAGCGCAATGATGTTGGCGAAATTCAACGGGATATCGAGAGCGACGCAGAGCTCCAGGGTTACCACTCCGGCGACGAGAAGCGGTATCAAGGTGAGGAGCACATCCGAAATCCGCCGCAACGTAATCCACAGCAGTACAGCGATCGCCAGCAGCGCAAAAATCCCGGCTTCGACAAAGGCCCGCACCACAGTATTCCCGGCTTCGTACATCAAAACGGCAGGACCGGTAGCGGCTGGTTCCACCGCCAGAACGCCGGTCACGAATTGCCGCAGTGCGCCGGTATCGTCCGGATCGCCCTTGGGCAGCACCTCGACGCGTGCGCGCCCGTCAGGTGCCAGCCATTGCCGCTCGATTTCCGGGGGAATGCTCGCCAACGTGACCGGTTCCGGCTTCAGCTCTTGCCGCAGCTGCTCCAGCGAGAATTGCAAGGAACCTGCGATCGCGTTTTCAACCTCAGAACGGACTGGCGGATCTGCTTTCGCCAGCCGCACCAGGAGCTTCGAGAGGTGCCGCGCTGCTTCGGCACCAGCCCCTTGCATATCGCCTGCCGCATCGGACAGGGCCTTGGCACTTGTTGACAAGGCTTCGATAAGCTGCCCGTCGGTCGGCGGCGGCAAAACCTCGCTTGGACTGAGCGAAGGCCCGATTGTCTCGGCCGCGTGCGCAATCTGCTTCAGCTTTTGGTCCTGATCGGGAGGAACCAGGCTGTCGAGCGTCATGGTCCGGGCGACTTCGGGCAGCTTCGCTAGCCGCCGCGAGATGTTATCGGCAGCGTTGAGATCGGGCGCCATAATCTCGACCGCATTTGCGCCGGTTGCCGCATCCCGTCGCAGGTCGAGAAATGTCGCCACCGACGGAGCGTCCGGATTTCGGACGTGCAGCGGGTTGAAGTCGAACGGCAAGAACGCCAGCAAGGGGGAGGCGGCGGCGACGAGCGCTAGCGTCGTGCCGATGACCGGGATGCGGTAGCGCTGAAGGAACCAGTCGATCGGGGCAAGCGCGGCAAACCCCATTGGCTGCGGTTCGGCCGGCGGTTTCAGGACGGTAAGAAGCGCCGGCAGTAATGTGATGCTCGTCACAAATGCGACGATCATCCCGCAGCCGGCGATCTGTCCGAGTTCGGACAGGCCTCGGTAAGAAGTCGGCAGAAACGACAGGAACCCAGCCGCGGTCGCCGCTGCGGCGAGAGCCAGCGGTGCGCCCGCCTTGCGCGCAGCGCTCCGCAACGCCGCGCGAAGGTTGCGAAATTCATGGCGCTCGGCGCGGTAGCGCACGCTGAATTGGAGCCCGAAATCGACCCCCAGGCCGATAAACAGCACAAAAAAGGCCACAGAAATGACGTTCAGCGCGCCGACCAGAAGGAGGCCGATAGCTGCCGAAATCGTCAATCCGATGATCAGACTGGCGAGCACGGCGCCAATGATCCGGGGCGAGCGCAATGCCAGCCACAGGATCACGAGAACGGCGCCAATCGAGACGACAGCGTTGAGCGGGGCGTTGTTTTTTATTGTCGCAAACTGGTCGTCGTTCATCGGCACCAGTCCGGTCAGACGGATCCGCGCCTGGTACTTACCCTCGAGGTTGAGGTCGTGCGCGGTCTTAGTAACCAGGTCGCTTGCGGCCCGGCCGGGCTGCAGCGCGGTATAATCGAGCACCGGCTCGACCGCAATGAAGCGGCGCAAGTCTCCCGGCTCGACCGCTTTGCCGCTGACCAGCGCGCGCCAGGAAAAGCTCGCGGGCCGGCCGGCGAGCGCGTCCTGCACGGTATCCGAGGCCATCGCCATAGGCCGTGTCAGCTCGTCGAGCTGAACCTGTCCGTATTGCACGCCCATCAGCCCAAAAGACAATGCACTGAGCGCGCCCCTTAAGGTCGGATCGGCGGCCAATGTCTGGAGCAAGGGATCGGCCTGCGCGAGCCCGTCCGTCAAGCGCGCCAGCTCGCTCATCGGCAGGTACAAAAGCCCGTTGCGCTCGAAAAACGGCCCGCCTTGCATCTGGTGCACCGCCCGAAAGCGGTCGGTGCGATCGACAAGCGCGTCGGCAAGCTTTGTTGACGCCCGATCCGCCAGCTCCGCGGTCGGCGCATCGAGCACGACGAGCATTTCCGGCTGCGGAAAGGTTTTCATGTACTCGAAGGCTCGTTGCGTCCATGGGAGGTCGCGCGGAAAGAGGTCTTTCACATCGGTCTGGACCGCAAAATGGCGCACGGTATAGGCCGACGAGGTCAGACCGAGCGCAATTCCGACCGCTATGACCCACCACGCATAGCGATTGCAGAAATCGACGACTCGTAAGATAGATGATCCGAGCATGTTCTTCCGTGGTGCCCATCAGCCTGCCGCGAGCCACCCACTTTGGAATCTCGGCGTTAACAGGCAGTGAGCGCCAGCGGCCGACCCCGTAACGCCGCGACTTCGTCCCTGCGGGCTAAATGTAGAACCCTCCGAGGAACCGCTCGGTTCCGCCGGCCAGCCTTTGTGCCGCTTCCCTGGGTTCGGGTCGGTGCCGTGTGCGGCGGGGCCGGCCGGTTGCAATTTGCGCTGGGTTGCGCGAGCGTCGCTGCGCAATTTAGGAGAGCCCGCCCATGACCACCCGCCCGCCGGCCGAGATCGGCATGACCCTCGACGAGGTCGATACCCCCGCCCTGATCGTCGATCTCGACGCGTTCGAGCGCAACCTGCGCCGCCTGCCCGAGCGCATCGCCGGCACGAATGTCCGGGCACGGCCGCACGCCAAGACCCACAAATGCCCGGTCATCGCGTTGAAGCAGGTCGCGCTCGGCGCGGTTGGCGTGTGCGTGCAGAAGGTCAGTGAGGCCGAGGCGATGGCCCAGGGCGGGGTGCCGGACGTGCTCGTCACAAACGAGATCGTCGGGCGGCAGAAGTTGCGGCGGCTGGCGGCGCTCGCGCATACCGCGCGCATCGGCGTCTGTGCGGACGACCCGAGCCAGATCCGCGCGCTCGACGAGGCGGCTCGTGAGGCGGGCGTCACCCTGCCGGTCTATGTCGAGGTCAACATGGGCGGCAACCGATGCGGCGTCGAGCCGGGCGAGCCGGCGCTCGCCCTCGCACGGCAGATCACGCAAGCGCCACACCTGACCTTTGGCGGGTTGCAGGCCTATCACGGCTCAGCGCAGCATTTGCGCGGCTGGGAGGAGCGCCGCCAGGCGATCGCCGGGGCCGCCGACAAGGCCGGCCGCACTCGCGACCTCTTGGCGCGCCACGGCATCGAGTGCCCGACCGTCACGGGTGCCGGGACCGGCACGTTCGAATTTGAGACAGGAAGCGGCGTCTACACCGAATTGCAATGCGGCTCCTACATCTTCATGGACGCCGATTACGGCCGCAACCTTGACCGCGACGGCACCCCCA